>JBDSRV010000008.1:0-49014 GCA_039929125.1 Sphingomicrobium sp. | reverse complement strand
CATCGCGACGACTTCGCCGGGCGATGAGCCGGGGGAAAGGGTCGCGTGGGTGCTGGTCGCGGGTTCACTCCGGGCAATCGAGGCTTCATCGCCAGCGTTACAGTTTCCGTTTTGCCCTCGGCCATCTGACGCATCCCTAGAAGCTAAGCGGGTCTGTGTTGCACGGAGTCAGACGAAGGAAAACCCTGGGAATCCTGCGCGGGCGATACCTAAACTGTTACCTTTCGCTTTATTCTCGGACGTGAAAGACTCCTAACTAATTGATAAGGCTGGTGAGCCGTGCTGGGTTCGAACCAGCGACCTACTGATTAAAAGTCAGTTGCTCTACCGACTGAGCTAACGGCCCTCGCAGCCGAGGGCGCGTTAGCGCGCGGGTCGCCGCTTGCCAAGACGGTGAAGGAGGTGGCGCGCGTTTGCCCCGCCAATGATTTTCCAGTTTGGCGCAATGTCCGCCAGCGGGCCGACGACAAAGGCACGCTCGGCAAGACGCGGGTGGGGGACGGTCAGGGGGCGGGTTCTGACGCGCCCCCCGCTCCACGCGACGATATCCAGGTCGAGCACGCGCGGCGCCCAGCGGCGACCGCCACGGCGCCCGAACTGCCGCTCGATCCGCTTGAGCGCTGCCAGCATGGCGAGCGGCTCGAGCGGCGATTCGATGAGCGCCACCGCATTGGCGAATTCGCGTCCGGCGCCGCCAATCGCGGGATTGAGGCGGATCCGCGAGGCGTCGAACAGCGACCATTCCGCATCGAGCCGGGCGATGGCCGCCTCGACGACCCGACCTGGGCCGCCGTGGCGGATGTGGCGCCGGTTCGACCCGAGGGCGATCGCATAGAGGTGGACGGGCGGGTTCAACGGGTTCCGTTCGTGCTGTGCAAAGCCGGGCGCCGGCTCCAGCGGCGCATGGAAGAAAGAACGCCCTTCGACAAGCTCGGGACGGGCGGTAAGGGTTGGTGACGATGATCTCCCCCGCCGACCTTTCCCCGCTGCCGCAGGCCGAAGCACCGCGCGATTGTCCGCTGTGCCCGCGGCTGGTGCGCTTTCGCCTGGAATGCCGCGCCGAGCATCCCGACTGGTGGAACGCGCCGGTGCCGGCGTTCGGCGATCCCGAAGCGTGGCTGGCGATCGTCGGGCTGGCGCCGGGCAAGCAGGGCGCGAACCGCACCGGCCGGCCGTTCACGGGCGATTTCGCGGGGGAGCTGCTGTACGCGACGCTCGCCAAATTCGGGCTGAGCAAGGGCAGCTATCGGGCCGATCCGGGCGACGGGGTTCAGCTTGACGGCGCGATCATCCTCAACGCCGTCAAATGTCTGCCACCCGCCAACAAGACCCTGCCGGTCGAAGAAGCCAATTGCCGGCCGTTCCTGATGGAAGCGATCGCCGGCCTGCCGAACCTCACGACCTTCATCGCCCTTGGCAAGGTTGCGCACGACAGCCTGTGCCGGAGCTTCGGCGTGCCGCTGTCCAAAGCGCGCTTCGGTCATGGCGCGGCGCATGCGCTGCCGGGAGGGCGCACGTTGCTGTCGAGCTATCACTGCAGCCGCTACAACCAGAATACGCGGCGTCTCGATGCTGGCATGTTCGAAGCAGTCTTCGCGCAAGCGATGGCGCTGCGCGATGGCTGACGAAATCCGCACTGAGCGGCTGGTATTAAGGCGCGCGAGGACGGATGACCTTGCCGCGATGCACGGCATCATGAGTCAAGCCGCGGCGATGCGCTATTGGTCGACACCGCCCCATGGCGCGGTGGACGATACCCGAAAGTGGCTGGAGTCGATGATCGCAGTCGACCCGGCGCTGAGCGACGACTTCATTGTCACCCTCGATGGCCTCTGCATCGGCAAGCTTGGCGCGTGGCGGCTTCCTGACGTCGGCTTCCTGATCGATCCGGCGCAGTGGGGCAGGGGATATGCCAGCGAAGCGCTTGTCGCGTTCATCGAGCGGCGGCGCAGGCTGGACTCGGCCGAACTCACCGCCGACGTCGACCCTCGCAACCAGGCGTCGCTGCGATTGCTGGAGCGGCACGGATTCGTCGAGACCCACCGTGCTGCCGGCACCTGGCAGGTCGGCGACGAGCTATGCGACAGCGTCTATTTGCGATTGGCGCTGTAGGGCGGGATCAGAACGCTGAGGCAAGTCAGCCCCGCCTCGGCCTTGGCGAATTCCGAGACGTCGACGGTCTCGACCCGGAAGCCCTTGGCGCGGAGCCGGTCGGCGGTGCGCGGATGGGCCACCTGCATCACCAGCGTATCGCCGACCCGCAGGCAATTGCCCGCGAACGGCTCGGCGGGATCGGCTTCGATTTGGTCGAAGGCGGCGAACAGGGTGCGGTCGACCCACGCCGGGTTGATCAGGACGCAATGGTCGCTCGCGGCGGTGACGGCGGTCTTGAGGTGGAGCGCGGCGTCGCCGGGAACCGCGGTCACCGAATAGCCGAACGGCGCAAGGGCCGCCCGGAGCGCGTCGATCCCCGCGGCGTTGGTCCGGCTGGTGAGGCCGACGAACACCGACTTGCCGACGTACAGCACGTCGCCGCCATCAAGCGTGCCGGGCAAGTCGATCGAGAGGACGGGCCGGTCATCCGGAAGTGAGGCCCGCAGCAGCGCCGGCTCAGCGCGGCGTGAGGCGGCCCCGGGCGAGGTCAGGACGAAGCCGTCGGCGAAGGCCAGCGCGGCATCTTCGACGAAGCAACTATCGGGATAATCTGGCAGCGGATCGAGGACGGTGACGGCGATGCCAAGATCGACCAGCAGGTCGGCGTAGGCGCGGTGCTGGCCGAGTGCCCGGTCGATGTCGATCGGCACGCGGTCGATGTGGGTCAGCTCGCACTGCGCCAGCGACGGCGAGGGCGCGCGCAGCAGGGCGCGGATCGGCTCAGACATCCTCGACCAGCCGGCCATAGAGGTCGGGCCGGCGGTCGCGGAAGAAGCCGAAGGCGGCGCGGTGCCGGCGGGCCTGCGCGATGTCGATGTCGGCGACCAACACGCCAGTCTCCTCGGCGCCGAACTCGGCAAGGATGTCGCCGCGCTCGTCGCAAATGAAGCTGTGCCCGTAGAAGCGCTGGCCGCCTTCGGTGCCGATGCGGTTGGCGGCGACGATGGGGACGACGTTGGACACCGCATGCCCGATCATTGCCCGGCGCCACAACCGCGAGGTGTCGAGGTCGGGGTCGTGCGGTTCGGTGCCGATGGCGGTCGGATAGAACAGGATTTCGGCGCCCATCAGCATCATCGAGCGGGCGGCTTCGGGGTACCATTGGTCCCAGCAGATGCCGACGCCGAGCGTGGTGGCGCCGTTTTCACCGAATGGCCCGGGCCACACCTTGAAGCCGGTATTGCCCGGGCGGAAATAGAATTTCTCTTCGTAACCCGGGCCGTCGGGGATGTGGCTCTTGCGGTAGGTACCGGCGACCTTCCCGTCGGGATTGATCATCGCCAGGCTGTTGTAGTGATGCGGGCCGTCGGCTTCGAAGAAACTGGCCGGGATCCAGATGCTGAGCTCGTCCGCCAGCGCCTGCATCGCCAGCACCGAGGGATGCTCGGCGGTCGGCCGGGCGGTGGCGAACAAGTCCTCGTCCTCGACCCGACAGAAGTACGGACCTTCGAACAATTCGGGCGGAAGCACGACCTTGGCGCCCTTGCCCGCGGCGTCGCGGACGAGGGCGGAGACATTGGCGATGTTGGCGCCGGTGTCCTCGCCGAACGCGAGCTGCAGCGCGGCGACTTTGAGCTTGGTCATTCGGGCACCTGCTGGCTGATGCAGTGAAAGCTGCCGCCGCCGGTCAGAATGTGGTCGGCGCCAAGGCCGACGACGCGGCGGTCGGGGAAGATGTCCTGCAACGCGGCGACCGCGGCGGCGTCGTTGGGCGCGCCATATTGCGGGACCACCACGGCGGCGTTGCCAATGATGAAGTTCATGTAGCTGGCGGGGACAATCTCGCCGTCGCGTTCGACGAGGCCGGGCGCCGGGATGGCGACGACCTCGAGATCGGCGTCGAGCAAGGCTTCGGCGGCGTCGCCGTAAGCGTCGGCATTGGGGTCGCCCTCGACCGCTTCGGGGATCGCCACTCGGCCCGGCGCGACGAACCGCGCGAGATTGTCGATGTGGCCGTCGGTATGGTCATTGAGCAGGCCATTACCGAGCCACACGATGCGCGTCGCGCCGAGGTCGCGCGCCAGCCGCTGCTCGACCTCCTCGCGGGTGAAGCCGGGGTTGCGGTTGGGGTTGAGCAGGCACTGCGTCGTGGTCAGGAACAGGCCGGTGCCGTCGCCGTCGATCGCGCCCCCTTCGAGCACCCAGTCGGCCTTGGCGTAGGGCAGGCACGCGCCCTCGGCGAGCCGTTGGCCGATGCTGTCGTCGCCGGGCAAATCATATTTCCCGCCCCAGCCGTTGAAGCCGAACCCCTGCGCGCGGCGCTCGCCGCCGCTGCCGACGATGATCGCCCCGGTATCGCGCAGCCAGATGTCGCCGAACGGCTCGACGATGACCGTGGCGAACGGCGCCAGCCGCCGCGCCTCGGCGGCCGCGGTATCGTCGGCGGCGACCAGCCACACGGCTTCGCCCCCACCATCGGCATGGATCGCCGCGGCGAAGGCGGCGACTTCGGCCTGGGCCGGGGCAAGGTCGTCCTCCCACAGCGCGGCATCGCTCGGAAAACCGATCCACATCGCCTGGTGCGGCGCCCATTCGGGAACGGGAATGCTCATATTTTACTTGCCCAGCTCATTATATTCACTATACATCACTATAAGCAGGAGAGTGACATGAGTCGTTACCACGCTTTGGCCGAGCATCTCAAACGCCTTCCGCAGCCGAACTGGGACGCGCGCTTTGACGATATCGAGCGCGTTCTTGGTGGTCCATTGCCCAAAAGCGCCTACCGCTATCCTGCTTGGTGGGCCAATCAGGCTGGTCCGGGCCATAGTCAGACATTGGGCTGGAAGTCCGCCGGGTGGCGCACCGCCAAGCTCGACCTCGGACGTCAGCGGGTTCGGTTCGAGCGGCATGAGCCGGCAACCGACCACCAGAGCGGTTCCGACGAGCAAGGCGAAGCCGCGCTTCTCTCCGAAGCCCAGCGCTGGACTGGAATTGCCGATCGATCGAGCCTCATCCGGGAATCATTGCGTGCGTTGATCGCTCGCGAAGCCGCGAGGCGCCTTGCCCGCCTTGGCGGGGCGATGCCTGGGTTCGAGGCACCCCCGCGTGATCGATCCGGTCGTTGATCCTGGTCGATACATCGGTCTGGGCCGACCATTTTCGGGGCAACGTCGTGAGCTTGCAACGGCATCTCGAAAGCGGTCAGGTCATGGTTCATCCCTTCATCGTGGGTGAACTGGCGCTGGGCCATCTCAAGGACCGCGCGGCGGTGATCGAGGCCCTCCACGCTTTGCCGGCGGCGCCACGCCCGCGCCACGCGGAAGTCCTGCTGATGGTTGAAAATGCACCGCTTTTTGGCCGGGGTATAGGCCTGATCGATGCCTATTTGCTGGCTTCGGCGAAGCTCCATGAGAATGCTCGCCTATGGACTCGCGACCGCAAGCTCAACGGCATCGCCGCATCGATGAGCCTCGCTTTCCAGGAATGAAAAAGGGCGACCCCGCCGGGCCGCCCTCTTGCCTCCTCGCTGGCCCGAAGGATCAGCGCGAATAGAATTCGACGACCAGGTTCGGCTCCATGCGGACCGGGTAGGGGACTTCGTCGAGCGTCGGCACGCGGGTGAAGGTCGCCTTGGCGGTGCCGTCTGGGACGACGTAATCGGGGATGTCGCGCTCGGCCAGGCTCTGCGCTTCCATCACCAGCGCCATTTCCTGCGCCTTGGGGCCAAGCTCGATGACGTCGTTCACGGCGCAGCGGCGCGACGCGATGTTGCACTTGACGCCGTTGACGCGGATGTGGCCGTGGCTGACCATCTGCCGCGCCGACCAGATCGTCGGCGCGAACTTGGCGCGATAGACGATCATGTCGAGGCGGCGCTCGAGCAAGCCGATGAGGTTCTGGCTGGCGTCGCCCTTCATCCGGCTGGCGGTCTGGAAGGTCTGCTTGAACTGCTTTTCGGTGACGTCGCCGTAATAGCCCTTGAGCTTCTGCTTGGCGCGCAGCTGAATGCCGAAGTCCGAGACCTTCGACTTGCGGCGCTGGCCGTGCTGGCCGGGGCCATATTCGCGGCGGTTGACCGGGCTCTTGGGACGCCCGAAGACGTTTTCGCCCATGCGGCGGTCGAGTTTATACTTGGCGCTGGAACGCTTGCTCACGAAAAATCTCCAATTTGCTTCAGTGTCGTGCCCGGAACCGCACCAACCGACCAAATGTCGGATGCGACCACCGCTTCACCGGACGTGCGGGGTCAATTGCGAAGGGGCGCGCATAGACGGGGGCGGGTGAAAGGTCAAGCTTTGCAAGCCGCTGGCCAAGCTGCCATGGGGCTGCACATGAGCCTGTGTCCCGACCCCGCCGACTGCACCACCATGACCGACGTCCGCGCCGGGGTCGATGACGTCGACCGCAGGCTGGTCGCGTTGCTGCAGCGGCGCTTCGGCTACATGGATGCCGCGGCGCGGATCAAGCCCGACCGCGGCGCGGTGCGCGACGAAGCGCGCAAGGTCGACGTCCATGAAAAGGTCGCCGCCGAGGCGCAGCGGCTCGGGCTGCCCGCCGACCGGCTGCGCGCCGTGTGGGAGGAATTGATGGAGCAGTCGATCGCCTACGAATTCGAGCGCTTCGACGAGCGTTAATCAACCGCGCGGATGGGGGCGGTCGAGCGCCGACAGGACGCCGCGCAGGGTGCGGACTTCCTGCGACGACCAGCCGGGCTTGGTCAGCACCCCGCGCAGCGCCCGACGGAAGGTCGGCGCACGGCCGGTGGGGAAGAAATAGCCGGCGCCTTCGAGCATCTGGTCGAGGTGGCCGATCAGCCCGTCGAGCTCCTCTTGCGGCGCCGGCGGGTCGAGGTCGGTCGCCGGCGGGCTTTCGAGCGCCACCCCCTTCGACCATTCGTAGGCGCACAGGATGACCGCCTGGGCGAGGTTGAGCGAGCCGAACTCGGGGTTGATCGGGACGGTGATGATCGTCCGCGCGACGCCAAGGTCGTCGGTCTCGAGGCCCGAGCGCTCCGGCCCGAACAGGATCGCCGAGCGGCCGGGCTCGGCGTGGATCGCGCGCGCGGCGTCCTCTGGCGTCACCACCGGCCGGTCGACCCCGCGCTTGCGCACGGTCGTGGCGTAGACATGGGCGCAGTCGGCGGTGGCGTCGGCGACGCTGTCGAACACCTTCGCCTGTTCCAGCACGATGTCCGCGCCGCTCGCCGCCGGCCCGGCATCGGGGTTGGGCCAGCCATCGCGCGGCGCAACGAGACGCAGCTCGGCCAGCCCGAAATTCAACATCGCCCGCGCCGCCTTGCCGATGTTCTGCCCGAGTTGCGGGCGGACGAGGATGATGATGGGTTTTTGGGTCTCGCTCATATCAACTTGTCGAGGAGGCCGGGGCCGTCGGGGGGCGTGTCGCCGACCGCTTCGGCGATTTCGGCGAAGTCGCCGGCTTCGCTGAAGTCCTTGTAGACCGATGCGAAGCGGATGTAGGCGACCGGGTCGAGGCCCTTGAGGCCGTACATGACGAGCTGGCCGATCTGGTTGGCGGTAGCTTCGTCGCCGCTGGTTTCGAGGCGCCGCTGGATGCCGTTGGCGAGGCGCTCGATCTGCCCGGCGTCGATATTGCGCTTGCGGCAGGCGAGGCCGATCGCGCGCTCGAGCTTGGCGCGGTCGAACGGTTCGCGCTTACCGTCTTTCTTGAGGACGGTGAGGTCGCGCAACTGGACCCGCTCGAAGGTCGTGAAGCGCTGGCCGCACCCGGCGCACTCGCGGCGGCGACGGATCGAGGTGCCGTCCTCCGACGGGCGGCTGTCCTTCACCTGGCTGTCGTCATGGGCGCAAAAAGGGCAGCGCAAGCGTCTTTATCCCTGATAGATGGGGAAGCGGGCACACAAAGCGCGGACGCGGGCGTTGACGGCGCGCTCGACAGAGGCGTCGCCGCCCTTGGCGACGGACTCAAGCACGTCGGCGACCAGGTCACCAATCTCGGCGAACTCGGCCTCGCCAAAGCCGCGCGTGGTGCCCGCAGGGCTGCCGACGCGAATGCCGCTGGTCTGCATCGGCGGTAGGGGGTCGAACGGGACGCCATTCTTGTTGCAGGTGATGCCGGCGCGCTCGAGCGCTTCGTCGGCGTCCTTGCCGGTGATGCCGAGCGGGCGCAGGTCGACCAAGGCGAGGTGGGTGTCGGTGCCGCCGGCAACGAGATCCGCGCCGCGCTCCTTCAACCGGCCGGCAAGGGTCTGGGCGTTCTTGATGACCGCCTTGGCATAGGTTTTGAACCCCGGTTCGAGCGCTTCGCCAAAGGCCACCGCCTTGGCCGCGATGACGTGCATCAACGGGCCGCCCTGGAGGCCGGGGAAGACCGCCGAGTTGATCTTCTTGGCGATCGCCTCGTCATCGGTCAGCACCATGCCGCCGCGCGGGCCGCGCAGCGTCTTGTGGGTGGTGGTGGTGACGACGTGGGCGTGGCCGAACGGGGTCGGATGCTCGCCCGCCGCGACCAGCCCGGCGAAGTGCGCCATGTCGACGAACAACAGCGCCCCGACTTCATCGGCGATGGCGCGGAAGCGGGCGAAATCGAGGTGGCGCGGGTAGGCCGATCCGCCGGCGATGATGAGCTTGGGCTTGTGCGCCTTGGCCAGCGCCAGGACTTCGTCGAAATCGACCAGATGATCGTCCGGGCGGACGCCGTACTGGACCGCGTCGAACCATTTGCCCGATTGGGCCGGGGGCGCACCGTGGGTGAGGTGCCCGCCGGCCGCAAGGCTCATGCCGAGAATGGTGTCGCCGGGCTTGAGCAGCGCCAGCATCACCGCGCCATTGGCCTGCGCGCCCGAATGCGGCTGGACGTTTGCGAAACCGCAGTTGAACAATTGCTTGGCGCGGTCGATCGCGAGTTGCTCGACCGCGTCGGACGGTGCGCAGCCCTGGTAATAACGGCGGCCGGGATAGCCTTCGGCATATTTGTTGGTGAGCACCGAGCCTTGGGCTTCGAGCACGGCTTTCGAGACGATATTCTCCGACGCAATCAGCTCGATCTGGGTCTGCTCGCGAACCAGCTCGGCGCGAATTGCCTCGGCGACCTTGGGGTCGGCGCTTGCCAGCGTTTCGGTGAAGAAGCCGAGCGGCTGAACATCGCTTAAGGGGCGCTTGCTGCGGGGATTGGCGGCGATCGTGGCCATCAGGCGGGAACCTCGTTCAAATGTGACAGCTGGTCGACGCGGTGCTGGTGGCGCCCGCCGGCGAAATCGGTGGTGAGGAAGGCGGTGACGCAGGCCTTGGCCATGTCGATGCCGATCAGCCGCGCGCCGAGCGCGATGGCGTTGGCATCATTGTGGCTGCGGGCGAGGCTGGCCGACAGCGGCTCGTTGACCTGGGCGCAGCGGCAGGCGGGGTTGCGGTTGGCGGCGATGGCGATGCCGATCCCCGACCCGCACACCGTTATCCCGCGCTCGGCCTCGCCGTCGGCAAGGGCGCGGGCGAGGCGCGCGCCAAATTCGGGATAATCGACGCTTTCGGGCCCGTTGGTGCCTAGGTCGAGGATGTCGTGGCCCTGCTCGCGAAGCCAGTCGGCGAGGAGGTCCTTGAGCGAGAAGCCGGCATGGTCGGCGGAGAGGGCAATGCGCATGGTCACGACCTAGGCCAAGACAAGCGGATTCGCTACCCCGAGTTACACCCAGCCGGCGTCGCGCATCGCCGCCCGGCCCGAGGCGCTGGCCGGGATAAGCTCGCCATGGGCCAGCCGCACCAATAGCCGCCGGCCGTCGCGCTCGACCCCGCCGACCCCGTTCGCCGCTGCCCATACGCCGCGGCGGATGACGAGGCCGTCTGCGCCGTGCAATTCGCCGACGAGGTCGGCGAAGCGACCGTGGACGAGCAGGCTGCTGCCGTCGCGCCGCCACAGCCGGCAATAATGATCCTCGGCGACGATCGCGGCGAGGCTGGCGGGGTCGCGCACCCCGTGGCGCCACAGCGCGCTTTTGCCGAAGTCAGGAGCGACGACGGGACGCGGCCATAGCGCCTGGATCGCTGCGGCGAGGAGCAACAGGCCCGCCCCGACGCCCAGGCCATGGCCCCAGACTTCAAGCCGCGGTGTCGGCCATTGGCCCGTCGACAGCCCGGCGGCGAGCATGATTTCGAGCGGGAGCGGGAGAGTGAGGACGATGATCCCGACCAGGCAGGCGCGCCACCAGTCGCGGTGGCTGCGGATCTGCCAGGCGAACCAGCCCAGCCACAGCAAGGAGTTGACGCCGATCACCAGCGCCCAGAAGCCGAGCCGCGGGCCGACCGCCATCCCGCCCGTACCGAACGCACCGGTCAGGGTGGCGAAGAACAAGGCGACGACGCTGCCGATCAGGATCGGCGCGAACCCCGGCAGCCGGTTGGCGCGATTGGCGAAGCGATCGGCGTGGTTGGCGAAAAGACGGTTCATGGCGACGCAGTCCGGCTGGTGAAAGGCGGGACGACGCTGCCACGACTATCACGGAGTAACAAGAATGAGCCTGTTGACGATGATTGCGACCAGCCTGCTGGCCGCCGCTCCGGCGCCCGCGACCGACGATCCCGCCACGATGATCGCCGCCGAGCGCCAGGCGATGCGCCAGCTGGCGTGGATGGACGGGCGGTGGCGCGGCGAAGCGGTCACCCAGACGCCGAACGGCGAGCATCGAGTCACCCAGACCGAGCGCATCGGGCCGTTGCTCGACGGCAGTATCAAAGTCCTTGAGGGCCGCGCCTTTCGCGCCGACGGGTCGACCGGCTTCAATGCCTTCGGGGTCGTGTCGTTCGATCCGGCTAGCAAGCGTTACACGCTGCACAGTTATGCTCAGGGCCGTGCCGGCGACTTCGCTTTGACGCCGACCACCGACGGCTATGTCTGGGAAATCCCGGCCGGGCCGATGATCATCCGCTATACAGCCAGACTGTCGGGCGGGGTGTGGACCGAAACCGGCGAGCGGATCGCGCCGGGCCAGGCGCCGGTGCAATTCTTCATCATGAAACTGAAGCGGGTAGGCGCCAGTCTGTGGCCCGGCGCGAACCCGATGACGCCGCGCTAGGCGGCCTTGACGGCGGCCAGTTCGAGCCGGCCCCAGACCTCGGTCAAGGCGGCGGTGAGCGCGTCCATCATCGCCTCGCTGTGGCACGGGCCAGGGGTGAAGCGCAGCCGCTCGGTGCCGCGCGGAACGGTCGGAAAATTGATCGGCTGAACGTAGAGGCCATATTCGCCGAGCAGGATGTCGCTGATCGCCTTGGCCTTGACCGGGCAGCCGACCAGCAAGGGCACGATGTGCGTGACCGATTCCATCACCGGCAGGCCGGCGTCGCGGAACTTCGCCTTGAGCGCCGCGGCGCCCGCCTGCTGCGCCGCGCGTTCCTCGCCGCTGGCCTTCAGGTGGCGAACCGAAGCCAATGCGCCGGCGACCAGCACCGGCGACAGAGAGGTGGTGAAGATGAACCCCGGGGCGTAGCTGCGGATGCAGTCGATGATCGTCTTGTCGGCGGCGATATAGCCGCCCATCACGCCATAGGCCTTGCCCAGCGTACCTTCGATGATCGTCACCCGGTCGGCGACCGCGTCGCGCTCCGAAATGCCGCCGCCGCGAGCGCCGTACATGCCGACTGCGTGCACCTCGTCGAGGTAGGTCAGGGCACCATAACGGTCGGCGAGGTCGCAGATGGCGGCGATCGGAGCGACGTCGCCGTCCATCGAATAGACGCTTTCGAACGCGATCAGCTTGGGTGTTTCGGGCGCTTCGTCCCTCAGCAATTGTTCGAGATGGTCAAGGTCGTTGTGGCGGAACACGCGCTTGTCGCAGCCCGACGAGCGGATGCCGGCGATCATCGAGGCGTGATTGAGCTCGTCCGAGAAGATAACGCAGCCGGGCAGCAATTTGCCGAGCGTCGACAGCGCCGCTTCGTTCGATACATAGCCCGAGGTGAACAGCAAGGCGCCCTGCTTGCCGTGGAGATCGGCGAGCTCCGCCTCCAGGTCGATATGGTAGTGCGTGTTGCCGCCGATGTTGCGGGTGCCGCCCGACCCGGCGCCGACGGTGTGGAGGGCTTCTTCCATCGCCGCGACGACGACCGGGTGCTGGCCCATGCCGAGATAGTCGTTGGAGCACCAGACGGTGATCGGCTGCGGCCCGTTATGGCCGTGGAAGCAGCGCGCGTTGGGGTAAGAGCCCTTGGTCCGCAAGATGTCGATGAAGACCCGATAGCGGCCTTCATCGTGCAGCTTGTCGATCGCCGCTCTGAAAATACGGTCGTAATCCACGGTTCGGCCAGATCCCTTCGCTCGCCTGCGCCTTTACAGCCGGTCGGCGGCGATTTCTACACCCGATTGACGAACCGCACGAAGTTCCACGGCGGCGCGTTGCGGGCGTCGAGGCGGCAGCTATGCGTCACCCCCAGGCCGAGGGCGTAAGCGGCCACCCGCCGGTCGTAATCGGTGGCTAGCGGGGCGGCGAGGTTCCAGCCGGGCGGGTTGAAGGTCGACGTCCCGCTGAGCGTCGGCACATGCCACAGTTCGGCGAGGAGCATGGCGTCGACATTGTGCGGCAGCTTGGCGTTGGTGGCGGGATCCTTGAATATCGGCTCGCCCGGCCGCGTCGAGACGACGTAGAAGGAGCGGCAGGCCCGCGGTGGTGGCGGCAGCGCCTGGAGCGCCACCCGGGTCGCGGCCAGGTCATGCTGAGCGACCGGGGCGAGATTGACCTGCTCGGCGATCAGCAGCGCGGCGATGGCGGCGGCGGCGACCGGGCGGCGGGCGGCCAGGCGGTCGAACGACGCCCCGAATTGACGCGCGACGATCAGCGTCATCGGCAGCAGCAAGACGAGCTGGTAGCGGGCGACCACCCGCACCCCGCTGGCGCCGAGTCCGAGCCAGCGCACGGCGCGCCACGGCGACAGCGGGCCCAGCGCGAGCATCAGCAGCCAACTGACCAGTAGCGCCGCCGCGAGCGGCCGGAGCCACGGCGCGCTTTGGTCCACCGGGCGCCGCCTGACCTGCCACAGCGCCGCGACGAGCAGGCCGAGGAACAGGAAGGGAAGGCCGATGCGATTCTCATTGAACTCGGCCGCGCGGCTCAGCCTGCCGTCGGGCCACAGCCTCCACCAGACGGCGAGCAGGGGATGCTGGGTCCACCCCCACAGCAGGTTGTGGTCGCCGACCATCAGCCAGTCGATCGGCTGCGCGAGGAAGCGCTTGGCGGCCTTGAACTTGTGCTGCCCGGTTTCCGCGACCTTGGGCAAATAGGTCGCCAGGAACGGCAGGATGGCGACGCCGAACAGCAGGGTGAGGATCGCCGCGGTCCCCGCCCAGCGTCGATCGAAGCGGCGCAGCAAACCGCGCCGCCCATGCCACGCCGAGGCGATGGCGAAAATGCCAAGGAAGAGGGTGAAGAAATAGGCTGGGTAGAAGGCTGTCAGGAACAGCAAGCCGAGCAGCAAGGCGAACCCGCCGAGCCAGAGCCGCGCCGCGCCGTGGCGGTCCTCGTTGGCCCGCTCGACGCCGCGCCACAACAGCATCGCGAGCAGCGGGAGCAGGGCGATCGCCTGGAGCTGCTCGTGGACCATCTGCAGCGTCAGCGCATTGGCGAGGGTGAAGCAGGCGGCGCCGATCAACGCCACGGCGACACTCGTCCCGACGCACCGGCGCAGGAGCCAAAGGCAGGAGACGAAGGCGATGATCCGGTAGGCGGCGATCACCAGCAATTGGGACTGGAACGGGTCGAGCGCCTGCCGCGCCGCGCTGTAGATCAGGCCCGAAAGCAAGTAGCCGTCATTATAGCCGAGCGTGTCCGCGTTGGGGAAGAAATAGAGCGGCAAGTTCCATGGTTCGAGGCCGAGGAAGACGTTGTGCCAATGCTCGAGAATCGCGGCGGCGATGATCGAATCGCCGCGGTCGCCGAAGCCGGTTCGGAAATTGTCGTGGAGCGGAACGCGGAACAGGATCGCCAAGACAAAGGCCAGTAGCGCCAGCGCCGCCAGCACCTGGGCGGTGAACCGTGGTCCGCGCACGGCCGTGCTCACAGGGTCTGGATGTTGTCGAGCCCGAACCGAGCCAGCGCCGAGGCCAAAGGCGCACGCGGCGGCGCGGTGAACAAGGCGATCCCCGGCGGCGCCTCGGCCGGCCACGGCTGGCCGCGCGTGAGGAAGGCGATGCGCCGGGCGATTCCCGCGCCGCCGTCGACCTGGGCGATGCCGGGACAAGCCGCGGCGAGTTCCTCGGCGAGCAACGGGAAATGGGTGCACGCCAGCACCATCACGTCCATGCCCGCGGCGCCGTCGGCCTCGACCATCGGCCGGACCGCGGCGCTCACCGCCTCGACGCTGACGACCTCGCCGGCGAGCTTGGCTTCGGCCAGCTCGACCAGCTCGGCCGAACCGTGACGGATCACCCGGCAGTCGGCGGCGAACCGCGCGGCAAGGTCGTCGACATAGGGCTGGCGCACCGTCGCCGGGGTCCCGAGGACGCCGATCACGCGGCTCTTCGACAGCTCGGCGGCGGGCTTGATCGCCGGGACAGTGCCGACGACGGGGATATCGAGCGCGGCGCGGACCGCATCGAGGGCGATGGTCGAGGCGGTGTTGCAGGCGATCACTGCGAGCCGCGGCCGTAACCGTTCGACCAGCCGACCGAGCAAGGCCGGCACCCGCGCCGCAATCTCCGCCTCGCTGCGCGTGCCGTAGGGAAAGGCGGCGCTGTCGGCGACATAGACGATCGGCGCGTGGGGCAGCAGCGCCCGCGCCGGCCCCAGCACCGACAGGCCGCCGACACCGGAATCAAAGAACAACAGGGGCGCGTTGGGGGTCATCGGGGATGGCTATTGGCCATCGTTGCGCGACTAGGCAACATTGCCTACCACTTCGTGCCATGAGCATGCCGACGATCCTTGCCCTTCTCGTCGGCTATCTGCTTGGCTCGATCCCGTTCGGGCTGATCGTGACGCGGGTTGCGGGGAGGGGGGATATCCGGGCGATCGGGTCGGGCAATATCGGCGCTACCAACGTCCTTCGGACGGGCTCGAAGGGGCTCGCCGTCCTGACCATGCTGCTGGACGCCGCCAAGGGAGCGTTGGCGGTGTGGCTGGCGCAGCGCTTGTGGCCAGCCGGCGAGCTTTATGCCGCCGCGGGCGCACTGATCGGGCATCTTTACCCAGTTTGGCTCAGGTTCAAGGGTGGCAAGGGCGCCGCCACTTTGTTTGGCATCCTCGTGCCGCTGCTACCTCTCGCGGCTTTGATCTACGCGCTGGCATGGATCGTGATGCTACTGGTGGTGCGCATTTCGTCGGTGGCGGGTATGAGCGCGGCGGCCAGCGCGCCGGTGTCGGCGGCGGTCGCGGGGGAGCGCGACCTGTTCCCGATGCTGCTCGCCTTCGCATTGCTGGTGGTGTGGAAGCACCGCGAGAACATCCGGCGGCTGCAGGACCGCACCGAGCCCCGTATCGGCCAGCGCGAGGGGTGAGCGCGCCGCCCGACCTTCTCGCCCGCCTCCGCCTGATCCGGACCCCCGGCATCGGCCCGATCGCGTTTCGCCAGTTGCTTGCCCGCTTCGGCAGCGCCGGCGCGGCGCTCGACGCCATCCCCGACCTCGCCCGGCGCGGCGGCGGGAGGGCGCCCGCAGTCACCCCGCTGGCGGCTGCGGAACGCGAGATTGCGGCGGTCGAGAAGGCCGGCGCGACGTTTCTGTCGATCGGGCAGGGGCTGTATCCGCGCGCGCTCGCAGAACTGGAGAATGCTCCGGCATTGCTCACCGCCAAGGGCGACCTCGCCCTGCTCGAGCGGCCGATGATCGCCATCGTCGGCGCCCGCAACGCCAGCGCCGCCGCCTGCCGCTTCGCCCGCACGCTGGCCCATGACCTTGGCGGGGAAGGGGTGGCGGTGGTGTCCGGCCTCGCCCGCGGCATCGACAGCGCGGCGCACGACGGATCGATGGACTCCGGCACGATTGGGGTCATCGCCGGCGGGATCGACATCGCCTACCCGCCCGAAAATGCCCAGCGGCAAGCGGACATTGCGGCGCGCGGGCTGCTCGTCGCCGAAATGCCGCCAGGGACCGAGCCGCGCGCGCCACTTCCCCTATCGCAACCGGATCATCGCCGGGCTCGCCGCCGGGACGGTGGTGATCGAGGCAGCGCCGCGCTCGGGCTCGCTGATCACCGCGCGGCTGGCGGGCGAGGCGGGTCGCGAAGTGATGGCGGTGCCCGGCTCGCCGCTCGATCCGCGCGCCCAGGGTTGCAACCAGTTGATCCGCGACGGCGCGACGCTCATTCAAACAGCGGCAGACGTTCTCGAAACGCTGCGCCCGATCGGCGGCGGGGTCGCTTCCCCGCGAATGCCCTATGAGCCGGCCGTCCCCGATGCCGCGCTCGACCCCGACTCCGACGCCCGCGCCCGGATCGAGGATCTGCTCGGGCCGTCGCCGGTAGTGGTCGACGAACTGGTGCGCCAGTCGGGGGCGTCGGCGGGAGAGGTTCAGCTCGTCCTGCTCGAACTCGACCTCGCCGGGCGCCTCGAACGTCACGCCGGCGGCCGGGTCAGCCTGACCGCTTGACGGGCGGAATCCGCGGCGGCCACCATACGCGTACGTACGTAGGGGAAGTCGCTCAGTGAAACTCGTCGTCGTTGAATCGCCTGCCAAGGCCAAGACCATCGAATCCTATCTCGGGCCCGGCCACAAGGTGCTGGCGAGCTATGGCCATGTCCGCGACCTGCCGCCCAAGGACGGCTCGGTCGATCCCGACGACGGCTTCGCGATGGAGTGGGAGACCTATCCCGACAAGGCGCGGCAGCTCAAAGCCATTACCGACGCGGCCAAGGGCGCGGACACGCTGATCCTGGCCACCGATCCGGACCGCGAAGGCGAGGCGATCAGCTGGCACGTCCAGGAGGTGTTGCGCAAGAAAAAGGCGCTTCCGCAGAAGGTTGAGCGCGTTACCTTCAACGCCATCACCAAGTCGGCGGTGACCCAGGCGATGGGCCATCCGCGTAGCCTCGACGAGGATCTGATCGACGCCTACCGCGCCCGCCGGGCGCTCGACTACCTCGTCGGCTTCACCCTCTCGCCAATCCTGTGGCGCAAGCTGCCGGGCGCCAAGTCGGCGGGCCGCGTGCAATCGGTCGCGCTGCGCCTGATCGTCGACCGCGAGCGCGAAATCGAGCTGTTCCGGGCGCAGGAATATTGGTCGGTCAGCGCCACGTTCGAAGCCGACGCGACG
Organism: Sphingomicrobium sp.; assembly: GCA_039929125.1. GTDB lineage: Bacteria > Pseudomonadota > Alphaproteobacteria > Sphingomonadales > Sphingomonadaceae > Sphingomicrobium. The sequence goes on along the minus strand of JBDSRV010000008.1, from coordinate 31,712 downwards.
CCGTTCACCGCCCGGCTGGTCAATCTCGACGGCATCAAGATCGAGCGGCTGTCGATCGGCGACAAGGGCGCGGCAGACGCGGCCAAGGCAGTCGTCGAGGCCGGGCGCTTCACGGTCGCCACGACCGAGACCAAGCCGTTCGCCCGCAACCCGCCGCCGCCGTTCACCACTTCGACCCTGCAGCAGGAGGCGGCGCGCAAGCTCGGTTATGCCGCGAGCCACACCATGCGGCTCGCCCAGTCGCTCTACGAGGACGGGTTGATCACCTACATGCGGACCGACGGGGTGCAGATGGCGGACGAGGCGATTTCCGCCGCCCGCCGCGCCGTCGCCGACCGCTATGACGCGGGCTACGTCCCCGACAAGCCGCGGATCTACACGACCAAGGCCAAGAATGCGCAGGAAGCGCATGAAGCGATCCGGCCGACCGATTTTCACAAGGACCGCGCCGCGGCGGGTGACCATGGCCGGCTCTATTCGCTGATCTTCAACCGCGCGCTGGCCAGCCAGATGGCCTCGGCCCGGCTCGAGCGGACGACGGTCGAGCTGACCGACGGTGCCGGCCGCGCAACGCTGCGCGCTACCGGCCAGGTGGTGCTGTTCCCCGGCTACCTCGCGCTCTACGAAGAAGGCCGCGACGACAAGGGCGACGATGAGGAAGCGGCGCGGATGCCGGCTCTTCGCTCGGGCGACGCGCCGACCAAGACCGCGGTCGAGGCGGTGCAGAGCTTCACCCAGCCGCCGCCGCGCTTTTCGGAAGCGAGCCTGGTCAAGCGATTGGAAGAACTCGGCATCGGCCGGCCGTCGACCTATGCGGCGACGCTGCAGACCTTGAAGGATCGCGAGTACGTCCGGCTGGAGAAGCAGCGCTTCATCCCCGAGGAGAGCGGCCGCCTGGTGACCGCCTTCCTTGAGCGCTTCTTCGAGAAATATGTCAGCTTCGACTATACCGCCGAGCTTGAGGAAGGGCTCGACGACGTCTCGGGCGGCAGGCTCGGCTGGCAGCAATTGCTCGAAGCCTTCTGGAAGGACTTCAAGCCCAAGGCCGGCGAAGTGATGGAGCAGAAGCCGTCCGAGGTGACGGCGGCGCTCGACGACTTCCTTGCGCCTTACCTGTTCCCCGACAAGGGCGACGGCAGCGACCCGCGGCTGTGCCCGCTGTGCGGCACCGGGCAGCTGGGGCTGCGCGGCGGAAAATATGGTGCGTTCGTCGCCTGCTCCAACTATCCCGAGTGCAAATACACCCGGCGGTTCGGGCAGGGCGAGGAAGCGGCCAGCGAGGGGCCGGCCGAGCTTGGCAACGGCATCAGCCTCAAGAGCGGCCGTTTCGGCGCCTATCTTGAGCGCGGCGAGGGCAAGGACATCCAGCGCGCCTCGATCCCCAAGGACGTGCCGCAGGACGGGCTGACGCTCGAGATGGCGGAGAAATTACTGTCGCTGCCGCGCGAGATTGGGGCGCATCCGGAGACCGGGGCGATGATCTCGGCGTCAATCGGGCGCTACGGGCCGTATCTCGTCCATGACGGCAAATATGCCCGGCTAGGCTCGACCGCCGAGGTGTTCGACACCGGCATGAACGCCGCCGTGGTCAAGCTGGCCGAGGCGGCGGCGGCCAAGGGCCAGCGCGGCGGGGGCGGGCGAGAGGCGCTGGCCGTGCTCGGCGCGCACCCTGTGTCGGGCAAGGAGCTCAAGGTGATGGAGGGCCGCTACGGCCCGTATGTCAGCGACGGCACGACCCATGCGACCTTGCCCAAGAGCGCCGATCCCAAGGCGGTGACGCTCGACGAGGGCGTTGCGCTGATCGACGCCCGAGAGGCCAAGGGGCCGGCAAAGGGCAAGCGCAAGGCGCCGTCGAAGAAGAAAGCCGCGCCGAAGAAAAAGGCCTAGCCGCAGGTCCGGCAGCCGGGGTCGGCGGGGATGCGAATCTTGCGCCAGGCGAGGTTGAAGCCGTCGAACAGGTGAAGCGTGCCGGCCATGTCCTCGCCGATGCCGACCAGCGCGCGGATCGCCATCAGCGCGGCGAACCCGCCGACCGTCGCGGTCAGCGCCCCGAGCACGCCCGCTTCCGCGCAATTGTCGCAATCGTCGGCGTCGAACGCGTCGCCGACGAAGCAGCGGTAGCAGGGCTTGCCGCGGAACAATGCAACCTGTCCCTGAAACTGGGCGGCGGCGGCGGCGGCGATGAGCGGGATGCCGAGCCGCTGAGACGCATCGTTGACTAGCAGGCGGGTCGCGAAATTGTCGGTGCCGTCGATGACCATGTCGTGGCCGGCAAGGATGCCGAGCGCGTTGGCGGCGTCGACCCGTTCCGCCACCGCCACCCCTTCGACGTGTGGATTGCGGGCCGCGACGAAGGCGGCGGCGAGCGTCGCTTTGGACTGGCCGAGGTCTTCGGTGCGAAACAGCATCTGGCGCTGGAGATTGGACAGGTCGACCGTGTCGCTGTCGATGATCGTCAGCCGGCCGATGCCCGCGCCGGCCAGCGCCGGGATGACCGCCGCGCCAATCCCGCCGGCGCCGACCACCGCGACCCTGGCGGCCTTGAGCTTGTGCTGACCGGCGCCGCCGATTTCGGGCATGACGATGTGCCGGGCGTATCGGTCGAGCTCGTCGTCGCTGAAAATCATTGCCCGGTCGAGCCGAAGCCCCCGGTGCCCCGCGCGGTGTCGCACAGTTCCTCGACCTCATCGAAGCTGGCGAGGGTCACGGCTGCGGGCACCAATTGCGCGATGCGGTCGCCGCGGCGGATGGGGAACGGGTCGCTGCCGTGGTTGATGAGCAGGATTTTCAGTTCGCCGCGATAGTCACTGTCGATCGTGCCCGGCGTGTTGGGCACCGAAACGCCGTGCTTGAAGGCGAGGCCGGAGCGCGGGCGGACCTGGATCTCATAGCCTTCGGGGATGGCGACGCGGAAGCCGGTGGCGACGGCGTGGCGGGCTCCGGGGGCGAGGTCGAGGTCCTCGGCCGATACGACGTCCATGCCCGCGGCGCCGGGGGTGGCGTAGCTTGGCAGCGGCAGTCCCTCGCCGTGGGGGAGGCGAGCGATCTGGATCCGGATCGTCATGCTAGCACCTCGACGATCCGGGCGACGAGGTGGGCGGCGACGGCTTCCTTGGTCGCTTCGGGCCAGTCCTCGACGCCGTCGGCGGTGATCAGGTGAACCTGGTTGCGGGCGCCGCCCATGACATCGCCCGAGACGTCGTTGGCGACGATCCAGTCGGCCTGCTTGGCGAGGCGCTTGGCGGCGGCATTGGCGACGACATCGTCGGTTTCGGCGGCAAACCCGATGACCAAGCGGGGGCGATCGGGGAGGGCGGCGACGATGGCCAGGATGTCCGGGTTGGGCGTGAAGCGGAGCTGCGGCGGGCCGCCGCTTTTCTTGAGTTTTGAGGGGCTTGCGGCAACTTTCCAATCCGCCACGGCAGCAACCAGGATGGCGGCGTCGCACGGCAGAGCGGCCTCGACCGCATCGGCCATCTGCTGCGCGGACTCGACGTCGATGCGGACGACGCCGCCGGGGGTCGGCAGCGCGACGGGGCCAGCGATCAGGGTCACTCGGGCGCCAGCAAAAGCGGCGGCGGCGGCGATGGCGAAGCCCTGGCGCCCCGACGAGCGGTTGGCGATGACCCGCACCGGGTCGATCGGTTCGTGGGTCGGGCCGGCCGTAACGAGGATGTGTTGGCCGGCAAGCGCCCCGTTCGTCCTGAGCGAAGTCGAGGGACGCGTCTCGACTTCGCTCGACACGAACGGGTGTGTGGTAATCAATTGAAGGATTGAGTCCGGTTCCGGCAGCCGCCCCGGCCCAAATTCGCCGCACGCCATCGGGCCTTCGTCGGGGTCGATGACCGTGACGCCGCGCGCTTTCAGGGTGGCGACGTTGGCCTGGGTCGCGGCGTGCTGCCACATGCGGACGTTCATCGCCGGCACGACGACCACCGGCTTGTCGGTCGCCAGCAGCAAGGTGGTGGCGAGGTCGTCGGCGATGCCGGCCGCCATCTTCGCCAGAAGGTCGGCGGTGGCCGGGCAGACCAGCACCAGGTCGGCGGCACGCGACAGCTGTATGTGGCCCATCTCGGCCTCGTCCTTCAAGTCCCACAGCGAGGTGTAGACCGGGCTCTCAGCCAAGGCGGCGAGGCTCATCGGGGTAACGAAATGCGCGCCGCCCGCGGTCAGCACGGGGGTGACCGAATGGCCCGCCGTGCGCAGCAGCCGGATCAGCTCGGCGGCCTTGTAGGCGGCGATGCCACCGCCGACGATGAGGAGAATGCGGCTCATGGCGCGACTGATGCCACGCGGCGGGGCGCCAAGTCGAGCGCGGCGGCAAGGTCACGCAGCGCGGCGGGGACGAAGGCGATGCCCATCAGCGACAGCGGTGTGACGAGCAGTGCCCAGTAAAAGGTGTCGGCGCGGGCGAACAAGGCGAGCATCGCGCCATAGCCGATGAGGAGCAAAGCCACGCGCACCGCCCAGCCGGCGCGGACCGATGCCCAGCCGAACAACGACAGGATCAGCGCCGCGGCGGCCAGTCCATAGGGCAGGATCGTCGCTGCATTGACCGCCGCCTGCGCTTTCAGCGCGAAGCGGGCGCCAAGCATGGCCTGCCACCCTGGTGACGCCGGGTCGGCGGCGGTGACGACGGCGGCGACCTGGGCGGCGTGCCACGTGAGATAGAAAGCGAACAAAGCGATGGCGGCGGCCCAACCGACGGCTTCGCGCCAGCGTTTCTCGAGCGAAGCTAGGACGCCCATCATGGCTAGCATCGGCAGCGCGGTTTCTCGCACTAGCAGCGCGATACCCGCCGCCACGATCGCGCCCGCCGCGTGACCGGGGCGGCGCAGCGCGAGGGCCAGCGCCATCAGCAGCGCCGCCCAGCTTTCGTGGAATAGGCCGGTAACCGGCTCGACCAGCCCGCCCATGCCGGCGGCGAGGAAGAACAGAGCGACGGCGCGAAGCCACAACGGCGCGTCGCTGCCCAATCGCCGCCACCACAAGGCGCCGACCGCCAACGCGAGGAGGATCTGCAGCCCGATCATCACCGGCTCGCCCAACCAGGCATAGGCATAAGCCTGGGTCGGCAGGCGGAATGTGATGAACGGCCGCAGCGGATAGTCGTCCTTGCGCAATTCCTCGGCCACCGCCGGATAATAAGCGTCGCCGGCGCGGACCCGGGCGATGACGTCGCGATAGAGATCGAGGTCGCTCTGCTCGGCGACGCTGGCGCGGACCTTGGGCGCTGGCGAGGCGCTGACCGGCCAGCACGTCGCCAGCAGCGCGGCAGCGAGCAAGGCCAGCACGGCCAGTGCCGGCCCGCGCCGCCAGCCGGCATACCAGGTCGGCGGCCCGAACCGGTCCATCGTCAGGTGAAGAGCGCCATCGCCGCGGCGCCCGCCGCCGCCGCCAGGACGATCAGCGAGGCCGTTGCTATCCACGGCCGACGCTCGCCGGTGTCGACGTCCGCCAGCGGCGGCGGCGGCGGGGCCGCGCCGGCCGGCGGGTAAGCGGCGTCGATGCGGCGAATGAGGTCGGGGATCAATTTGAACGCGCGCACGGTCTCGACGATCTTGTCGGCGTAATAGGCCTCGGGGCCGAGCTCGCTGCGCAGCCAGTCCTTGAGGAACGGTTCGGCGGTTTCCCACATGTTGATGTCGGGATCGAGCGCGGTGGCGACGCCTTCCTCCATCACCATCGTCTTCTGCAGCAGCAGCAAATGCGGCTGGGTCGGCATGTCGAAATCGCGCGTGATGGCGAACAGGCCCTCGAGCATCCGGCCGACCGATATCTGCTTGACCGGAAGCCCGCGGATCGGCTCCCCGACGGCACGCAGCGCGGTGGCGAACTCGGCGACATTGTGGTGTGAGGGGACGTATTGCGCCTCGAAATGAATTTCGGCGACGCGCTGGTAATTGCCGGTGATGAGCCCGTAGAGGATTTCCGCCAGCCACATCCGCGCGCGCCGGTCGATCCGTCCCATGATGCCGAAGTCGATCGCCGCGACCCGCCCGTCGGCCAGCGCGAACAGATTGCCCTGGTGGAGGTCGGCGTGGAAATAGCCGTCGATCACCGCCTGGCGGAGGAACGCGCGGACAAGGATCGCGGCCAGCGACTTGGGGTCGTGGCCGGCGGCGATCAGCCCGTCGCGGTCGCTCAATTTGATGCCGTCGAGCCATTCGAGGGTGAGCACGCGGCGCGCGGTGCGGGTCCAGTCGATCTCGGGAATGTGGAACCCTGGCTCGGCGACCATATTGTCGCGCAGCTCGGACGCCGAGGCGGCCTCCCGCTGAAGGTCGAGCTCGCGCCGCGTCCATTGCTTGAAATGCGCCACCACCAGCCGAGGGCGCAGCCGCTCGGCCTCGCCGCCCAGCAGTTCGACATGGGTCGCGGCCCATTCGTAGGTTTCAAGCGCGGCGGCAAATTCGTCTTCGATGCCCGGGCGGAGGACTTTGACCGCGACATCGCGCCCCTCGATCGTCACCGCGCGGTGGACCTGGGCGATCGACGCCGCGCCGACCGGCACTTCGTCGAACCGCGAATAGAGCGAGTCGAGCGGGGCTTCGAGCGCGCGCTCGATCTCCTTCTTGATCGCCTTGAACGGGGCGGGGGGAAGCGAATCCTGGAGCTGCAGCAGATTGGCGGCGGCGGCGTCTCCGACCAGGTCGGGCCGGGTCGCGAGCGCCTGGCCAAGCTTGATCGCGGCCGGACCGATCGCCTGCAGCGCGGCCGCATAATCGGGCACCGCGGGCTGGCGCGTACCGAAGCGGGCGACGCGCACCAGGCGGCGCACCGACGGCGGCGTCAGCGGGTCGCGCTCGATCCCCTGCAGCGCGCCGTGCCGCGCCAGCGTCCGGCCCCATTTGAGGAGCCGCCAGAGATGCGTGATGGGTTGGGTCAAACCTTCCACCCACCGTGGATGGCGACGAGGCCGCCGAGGATCGGCTCGACGCTGGTCGACTGGAACCCGGCCTCGCCGATCATCGCCTTGAACTGCTCCATCCGCGGAAAGCGGCGGATCGATTCGACCAGGTAGCGGTAGCTGTCCTCGTCGCGGGCGACGACCTTGCCGATGCGCGGGATGAGGTGGGTCGAATAGCGCTCGTACAATTCGCCGAAGCCGGGCCATTCGCTGGTCGAGAATTCAAGGCAGTAGAAGCGCCCGCCGCGTTTGAGCACACGATAGGCTTCCCGAAGCGCGGCCGGGATGTCGGTGACGTTCCGGATGCCGAAGGCAATGGTGTAGGCATCGAAGCTGGCGTCGGCGAAGCTCAACGTCTCGGCGTTGTCTTGCTGCCAGGTGAGGCCGTCGATGTGCCTGGCCTTGGCGCGGTCGATACCGACGCCGAGCATGTCGGGGTTGATGTCACTGACCGTGACCAGCGCGCCGCGCTTGGCCATGCGGAAGGCGATGTCGCCGGTGCCGCCGGCCATGTCGAGGATCTGCTCGCCGGGGCGCGGGCGGACCTTGGCGACGAAGCGGTCCTTCCACAGCCGGTGGAGGCCGCCCGACATGAGGTCGTTCATCACATCGTAGCGCCGCGCCACGGAACTGAAGACCGCGCCCACCGCCTGCGTCTTTTGCTCGGGCGTGACCAGGCGGTCGCCGAAATTGACCTTGTCGCTCATGAGCGCGGCTCTAGCGGGGAAGGGCGCGGCTTGCCATAGCGTGACGATGCCCGAGCTGCCCGAAGTCGAAACCACCGTCCGCGGGCTTGCCAAGGTGCTCGACGGCCAAAGGATCACGGCGGTCGAGCCGCGCCGCGCCGACCTGCGCCGGGCGATCCCTGCCGACCTCGGGCAGCGGCTGGCCGGCGCCAGGGTGATCGGGCTCGGCCGCCGCGCCAAATACGGCCTGATCGACACCGACCGCGGCGATACGTTGGTGTTCCACCTCGGCATGTCGGGGCATTGGCGGATCGACCCGGCCGACATCGGGCCGCACGACCATTTGCTGATCGCCACGAAGGCGCATCGGCTGGCGCTCAACGATGCGCGGCGGTTCGGGTCGCTCGACCTCGTCCGTACCGACCAGCTGGCCGAGTGGCCGGCGTTCAAGGCGCTCGGACCCGAGCCGCTGGGCGGAACACTCAGCGGGCGCTGGTTCCGGGAGGCGTTCAAGGGGCGGGTGGCGGCGGTCAAGCTGATGCTCCTCGACCAGCGCGTGGTCGCGGGGATCGGCAATATCTACGCCTGCGAGGCTTTGTTCCGGGCGAGGATCAGCCCGCTGCGCAAGGCCGGCGGGGTGTCGCTGGCGCGGCTCGAGCGATTGGCCGGGGCGGTGCCCGAGGTGCTGGAGGAAGCGATCGCGGCGGGCGGATCGAGCCTGCGCGACTTCGCCAGCCCAAACGGCGAGCTCGGTTATTTTTCCAAGCAGTTCGACGTTTATGGGCGCGAGGGCCAGCCTTGCCGCGGCGGATGCGACGGCAAAGTTAGGCGAATCGTCCAGGGCGGCCGCTCGACCTTCTATTGCCCGGCCTGCCAGAAGTAAGACGCGGCGACGGATCGCTCGTCGGTTGACGCGAATCGCCCTTCCCGCTAGGGGGACGCCAAGCCGGTGCGGGCCTTTGGGCATCGCGCCGCTTTTTCATTGAGACACCAGAGTTAGAGGTCATTCGATGGCGAACACGCCGCAAGCCAAGAAGCGCATCCGCCGCAACGCCAATCGCGCGGTCATCAACGGCGCCCGCGTCAGCCGCATCCGGACCTTCATCAAGGCCGTCGAGTCGGCGCTCGATGCCGGCAACAAGGACGATGCCGCCGTGGCGCTGAAGAAGGCCCAGCCGGAACTGGCGCGCGGCGTCGCCCGCGGCGTGATGCACAAGAATACGGCGTCGCGGAAATTCTCGCGGCTGACCAAGCGGGTGTCCGCGCTGTAGCGAATTCGGGCCTTGTCCCGGACTGACACGGGCCGTCGGAGCGATCCGGCGGCCCGTTTCATTTTGGTGACTTAAAAAAGTCTAGGGTTTCCCGCGATTCGCGCGTCACACTTCAAACCCGGCCGGGAAAATTGGCGGAAATACGGGCTTCGCACGGGTTTCCGAGGCTTTCTGGTGTCAAGACTGTTTATTTACAGTTCAAAAAATTTCTTCGCTTGAATGCCGCGCTACTAGCTTTCAGAACGGAGGTTCCGGCGGGCGATTCCGCATCCCGGGGGCAAGACAAAAGACGGTAGCTGCCGCAACGACTCGGGTCGTGCGGAACAGACGTCTTGTGCCTTGCGACAACGACCAGGTGGAGGCGCGCGCAGGTGCAAGGCAGTCGGGACAATGTGTGTCAAGCCGACGCTTTGGTCGCCGCACCGCTCGAGGCCGCGTGGGAATCGATTCGCGCCGGGCTTCGCCGCGATTGCGGGGTGCGCACCTTCGACGGCTGGCTGAAGCCCGCCGAGCTGGGCGCGTTCGACGGCGAGCACGGCGAACTCGAAATCGTCATGCCGAGCAAGTTCATGGCCGACTGGGTGCGCTCGCACTTCGGCGACCGGCTGCAACTGGCGTGGCGCTCGACCCTGCCGGTGGTTCAGGCAATTCGGATCGTCGCCGCGGTCGATGGCCCGCGGCCGTCGCCATTGCTCATCCTTGAGGACATCCCGGTGCCGCCGGCGCCGGTCGAGCGCGACCCGCAGGCGCCCAATTTCGACCCGCGCTACCGGTTCGAGACGTTCATCATCGGCAAGGCCAACGAGGTCGCGGCGACCGCCGCGCGGACCCTCGCCAGCGCCGAGACGGTGGCGTTCAACCCGCTGTTCATCCATGGCGGCACCGGCCGCGGCAAGACCCACTTGCTGCACGCGCTGGGCCAGGCGTTCCTCGAGCGCCGCCCGGCCGCCAAGGTCGTGTCGATGTCGGCCGAGAAGTTCATGGTCGAGTTCATCCGCGCGCTGAAGGCCAATGACGTCATCAGCTTTAAGAGCCGGTTGCGCTCGGCCGACCTGTTGCTGATCGACGACGTCCAGTTCATCGCCGGCAAGGATTCCACGCAGGAGGAATTCTTCCACACGATGAACGAGATCATCACCGCCGGGCGGCGGCTGGTGATTACCTCCGACCGCGCGCCGCAGGATCTCGACGGGATCGCGCCGCGCATCCTGTCGCGGCTGTCGTGGGGGCTGGTGGCCGACATCAACCCGGCCGATTACGAGCTTCGCCTGGCGATCATCGACGCCAAGCTGAGCGTGCTTCCGGGCGTCGAAATGCCGCGCGCGGTGGTCGAATTCCTCGCCCGCCGACTGACCAGCTCGATCCGCGAGCTCGAAGGCGCGCTCAACCGCATCGCGGCTTATGCCATGATGACCGGCCGGGCGATCGACGTGACGTTCGTCGAGGAGGTGCTGGCCAATGTGCTGCGCGCCAACCAACGGCGCATTTCGATCGACGAAATCCAGAGCCAGGTCAGCGACCACTACCGCATCCGCAAGGCGGAAATGACGTCCGCCCGCCGGGCGCGCGAAGTCGCCCGCCCGCGCCAGGTCGCGATGTATCTGTCGAAGCAGCTGACGCCCAAATCGCTGCCCGACATCGGCCGCCGCTTCGGCGGGCGCGACCACACCACGGTGATCCACGCGGTCAAGCAGATCGAGCGGCTCCGCGCCGCCGACGCCGAACTTGACGCCGACATCCGCTTGCTGACTCGCCAGCTCGAAGGCTGATCCGCCAAAGCCGGACAAGAACAGGCCCGCCCGGCATGGTGCCGGACGGGCCTGACCATTTGCGCGCTTGCGGAAAAGCCTAATAGGCCCTGCGCTGCGGGGGAACGGTGATGCGGATCGTCTCGCCCGACTGTCCGGGGAAGCCGGTGAACATCGCCGTGACGAGGTTCGGAACCAACGTCCCCAGATTGTCGGTCGACGAGCGCGCCTTGGCATGCCCTTCGAACAACGGCGCCCGGTCGCTGCGGCGGCGGATGTCGAGGTCGAGGAAGCTTTGGTAGACGCGGGTCAGGCTGCCCGAGCGGCCGAACGGATCGCCATAACCGAACGGTGAGTTGTAGCGCGAGCCGTAGCGCGAGCCCCAGCCGTAATAATATGGCGAGCGAGCGCCGTAGTAACCGTAGCGCGAATAATAAGGCGAACCGTAGCCGCCGAACGGCGATTCGTAGAACGGGTCCTCGACATATTCCTGGGTGCCGCGATCGACGCCATAGTCGACCGACACCAGCATCGTGGCGAGGTCGGGCGAGGCGGCGGGGGCATAGCCTTGCGCCTGCATCGCCTGGGCGACGAGGCTGGCGTAGCGCGCGAACTGAAGCCCGTCGTTGCGCGGGTTGGCCGGGACCACGGCGAAGCTCTGGCCTTGCGGCGCGGGCATCGACTGGAAGCGGGAGACCTGGGTAGGAAGACCGATGGCGCAGCCCGACAGGGCAATCGCCGAGACCGCGAGCATCGCTGCGGAAGTCAATTTCATCAAACGCATGGCACTATCCTCGACGGAAAAGTCGTTACTGTGCGGCGACATAACACGAAGCGTGCTGAATAGTCGATGAAGCGAACGAGTCGACTAGGCGACTCGGCCAAGCGGTCAGCCGCGCAATCCGACCGCGCGATAGGCCGCCGCCAGGGTCGGCGCGGCCAGCGTGCTGGCCCGCTCGGCGCCGGCCGCGAGAATCGCGTCGAGCGCCGCGGGATCGCCGCGCAGGGCGACCAGCTTTTCGCGCAACGGCGCGATCAGCGCGACCAAGGCATCGGCCAGCGCCGGCTTGAACGCGCCGAACCCCTGGCCGGCGAAGCGCGCGAGGACGGCGGTTTCGCTTTCGCCCGCAATGGCGGCCATGATGCCGACAAGGTTCTTCGCTTCCGGTCGCGCGGCGAGCAACGCCGGATCGTCGGGCAGCGGTTCGGGGTCGGTCCTCGCCTTGCGGATTTTCTGGGCGATCGCATCGTCGCTGTCGGTGAGGTTGATTCGGCTCTGCTCCGACGGATCGGACTTGGACATCTTGGCCGACCCATCGCGCAGGCTCATCACCCTCGCCGCGGTGCCGCCGCCGATGTACGGCTCCGGCGCGACGAACAATTCGGTGTCGAAGTCATTGTTGAACTTGAGCGCGATGTCGCGCGCCAGCTCGATATGCTGCTTCTGGTCCTCGCCGACCGGCACGTGGGTGGCGCGGTAGAGCAGGACGTCGGCAGCCTGGAGCACCGGGTAGGTGTAGAGCCCGACGCTGGCGCCTTCGCGGTTCTTGCCCGACTTTTCCTTGTACTGGGTCATGCGGTTGAGCCAGCCGATACGCGCCGTACAATTAAGGATCCACGCCAGCTCCGAATGCTCGCGCACCTGGCTCTGCGCGAACAGGGTCGATTTGGCCGGATCGATGCCGCTGGCGATCAGCGCGGCGGCCATTTCGCGGACGTTATTGCGCAGCTGCGCCGGGTCGACGTCGACCGTGATGGCATGGAGGTCGGCGAGGAAGAACAGGCATTCGGCCTCGTCCTGCATCCGCACCCAGCGGAGGATCGCGCCGAGCAAATTGCCGAGGTGGAGATCGCCGGTCGGCTGGATCCCGGAAACGACGCGCATTGTGCTCATACCGAGTCGCTGCCGCGCTTGGCGCGCCGCCGGAGCAGCGCCTTGATATCGTCCTTGCCCATCCCGCCGATCAGCCAGACCAAGGGGAAATAGACCGCCAGCCCGCCGCCGACGATGGCCGTCACCCCGGCCAGGCGGTGGCCGAGCGACCCGGCGAACCAGTCGGCGAGCAGCATCTTGATGGCCACCAGCGCGGCCATCATCGCCAGGCCGGCGACGATCTGCCGGGCGATCCGGCTGGCCAGCCACGGCTCGATCCGGAAATGCCCGCGGCGATGGAGGATGACGTAGAGCATGATGCAGTTGAGCCACGAGCAGATGGCGATGGCCGCGGCCAGCCCGGCAATCCCGAACGGCGGGATGAGCAGGAAGTTGAGGCCGATGTTGGCGGCCAGCACGACGCCCGCGGTCTTGACCGGGGTGGCGGTGTCCTGGCGCGAATAGAAGCCCGGGGTCAGCACCTTGACCAGCACGTAAGCGGGCAGGCCCATGACGACGATGGCGAGGGTCAGCGCGGTCGCCGCGGCGTCGCTGGCGGTGAAGCGTCCGCCCTGGAACAAGGCCGAGATCAACGGCCCGGAGGCGATCGACAAAGCCAGCGCGGCGGGGATGCACAACAGCATGGCGAGCTCGGCCGCCTGGCCCTGGACCTTGGCCGCGAGTTCTGGCTCACCGGCGCCTACGTGGCGGCTGACCTGGGGCAGGATGGCGGTGCCGAGCGCGGCGCCGATGACGCCCAGCGGCAGCTGGTTCAAGCGGTCGGCATAGTTGAAATAGCTCATCGCCCCGGTGCCGATGCGGGTCAGGAAGAAGGTGTCGATGAAGGCGCTGATCTGATAGACGCCGGCGCCCAGCGTGGCGGGGACGACGACCCGGACGAACTGGCGGACGCCCGGCGTCATGCGCGGGCGGCGCAGCTTCAGCGAAATGCCGGCCCGGCGCGCGGCCGCCCACAGCAGGCCGATCTGGATGAACCCGCCGATCGTCACCGCGATCGACAGGGCGGTGGCGGTAATCGCCCCGCCGTCGCGCACGAAGATCAACGCGCACAGCATCGCCAGGTTGAGCAAAGCGGGCGCGAACGCCGCCGCGGTGAACCGCGCCAGGCTGTTGAGCACACCCGAGAACAGGGACACCAGGCTGATCAGGATGAGGTAGGGAAAGGTGATGCGGGTGAGGAAGGTCGCCAGCGCCAATTTGTCGCCGTGGTAGCCGCTGATCGCGGCGACGAACAACGGCATGATGATCTCGAACACCAAAGTGAACAGCACCAGGGTCGGCAGGAACACCGCCAGCACCTGCTCGGAGAAATCGCGCGCGTCGGCCTCACCGCCGGGGCCGTGCAGGCGCTGGCTGAACAAGGGTACGAATCCGGCCGAAAAGGCGCCCTCGCCGAACAACCGCCGGAACGTGTTGGGCAGGCGGAAGGCGACGAAGAAGGCGTCGGCCGCCCAGCTTGCGCCCATCACCCGGCTCATCAGCATTTCACGGGCGAACCCCGCGATCCGGCTGACGAGGGTGAGCCCGCCGATCGTGCCGGTCGCCTTGACCAGGTTCATGGGTTGCGGCCGGCCGATGTCAGGCGTTGGTCGGGGCGGGTTCGGCGCTGCTGGCCGCGGCGTCGTTCGCGTCCTGGGTCGCTTCGAGCTGCGCCATGTAGGCAGCGGCGAAGTCGATCGGGTCGAGCAGCACCGGCGGGAAGCCGAGGTTCTGGACCTGTTCGGCGACGATCTGTCGGGCGAACGGGAACAGCATGCGCGGCGCCTCGATCAGCAGGAACGGCGGCAAGGCTTCCTCGGGGATGTTGCGCAACCCGAACAGGCCCGCATAAGCGAGTTCGACGACGAAATGCGCGCCTTCGTCCGACGCCGCCTTGAGCGTGATCTTGAGCACGACCTCATGCACTTCCTCGCCGATGCGGTTGACGACGATGTTGAACTGGACATCGAGCTGCGGCTGCTGCTGCCACTGGAACACCGTCGGCGCGCTCGGATTCTCGACCGACATGTCCTTGATGTACTGGGCGATCGCGGCGGCGTGGGGGGCGGAGTCCTCCCCGCCGTTGGCGAGGGGCGCGGAGTCGCTGGGAAGGCTGCTATCCTGGTCGGACATGGATCGGTCTTTCACTCGGTGTTTGAATGGGATAACCGGCCGTCCCGCCTGCCGGCGAGCCCGCCGGGCGGGTCGCCGCCGCGACTAGCAGCGACGTTCGCCGGGCGCAATGGGACGGTGCGCCGGACAGGGCCGGCGGAGCGCACTTTGAATCGGTGCGTTAAGCACACTATGTTGGATCACGTTCATGTGTGCCATGTCATCACCGGCAGGCACGCGTTTTCCGGGAAGGCCCTTCGTTGACCGCTATCGTCATCCTCGCGCTTGTCGGGCTGTTTATCGGCCTCAGGCTGTACAACGTCCTTGGCGAGAGGACCGGCCACGAAGCGCCGATCCTCAAGCCCGCCGACTCCGACGCGCGAGCCGAGCCGCCGGTGGCGCCGCGCGCGGTGCCCGCCGCCAATTCCGCCGACATGGGCGACCTTGCTTACCTGCCGACCGCCGGGCCGGGCGTTCGCGCGCTGCTGGCGGCGGATCCGCAGTTCGATGTCGCCCGCTTCCTCGAAGGCGCCAAGGCGGCCTATCGGATGATCCTCGAATCCTACTGGAGCGGCAATCTCGACGTCATGAAGCCGCACGTCGACGGTCATGTGTTCGACACCTTCGCGGCCGCCGTGAAGGACCGCGAAGGGGAGGGGCTGAAGGTCGAAAACCGTCTGGTCGCGGTCGAGCAGGCGGTCATTTCCGGCGCTGAAGTAAGCAAGGCCGAAGCGCTGGTAACGGTGCGGTTCGAGGCCGACATTGCGGCGCTGACCCGCAACGCGGCGGGCGAAGTCGTCGCCGGTTCGCTGTCGGACGCGGTCCAGACCCGCGACCGCTGGACCTTCCGCCGCGACGTCGCGTCGCGCGATCCCAACTGGATGCTCGTCGAGACCGACGAAGAGGAATGAGCATCGCCGCCCGTGTCATCGGCGTGGCGGGGGCGTTGCTGCTCGCCGGCTGCGCCACGCGGCCCTTGCCGCCAACGCCCGTTCCCGCCCCCGTCCCGGTGACCCCGGTGCCCATTCCGGCGCCGGTGCTCGACAATGCCATGCTCGCCGGGGTCGAACGAGTCGCGCCGCCGCCCGTCATGGCGGACGAGGCGGTGCGGGCGCTGGCCGCCTTCCGCACCAGTTGCCCGGTGCTGGTCAAGCGCGAGGACAAGTCCGGGCTGACCACGGGGGCCGACTGGGCCGCTCTGTGCACCGAGGCCGAGGGCGTCGCCCCGACCGGCGCGGCGAGCTTCTTCCATGACCGCTTCGCCTGGGTCCGAGTCAGCAAGGGCGAGGCCTTCGCCACCGGTTACTACGAGCCCGAGATTGCCGGATCGCGCACCCGCCAGCCGGGCTATGACGTGCCGCTCTACGGCTTGCCCGCGGACTTGATCCGCTGCACTCGCGCTGATGGCGGCGAGGGCAAGGGGCGGATCGATGACACCGGCCAATGCGTGCTTTATTTCGCCCGCGCGGCGATCGAGGATGGCGTGCTCGCCGGCCGCGGCCTCGAAATCGCCTTTGCCGCCGACCCGGTCGCCTTGTTCTTCCTCGAAATCCAGGGCTCGGGCCGGCTGCGGTTGCCCGACGGCGGGGTCATGCGGGTCGGCTATGCCGGTCAGAACGGGCGCGAATATGTCGCGGTCGGGCGCCTGCTGCGCGAGCGGGGCCTGCTTCCCCCGGGCGGCGCGACGATGGCCGGGATCGTCGGCTGGATGCGCGACCATCCCGCCGAGGGCAAGGCGCTGATGCGCGAGAATCTGAGCTATGTGTTCTTCAAGGAGCTGACCGGCGCGGGCCCGCTCGGCGCATTGAACGTGCCGGTGTCGCCGCGCGCCAGCGTCGCCGCCGACCCGGCGTTCGTGCCGTTGGGCGCACCGGTGTTCCTGACCCTCGACCGGGCCGAGGCCAACGGCCTGTGGGTGGCGCAGGACACTGGCGGGGCGATCAAGGGCGCCAACCGCTTCGACACCTTCTGGGGCGCGGGGACGGTCGCGGAAAAGACCGCGGGCGGGTTCGCCGCCAACGGCCGGGCGCTGATTCTGTTGCCTCCAGCAGCGGCCGAGCGTGCGCTCGCTCAGCGCTGAAGAGGCGGCGTTGTGGGCGCGGGTGACCGCGTCGATCCGCCCCTTGTCGCGCGAAATCACGCCGCCCGATCCGGCCCAGTCAGCGCCTCCGCCCGCGCCCGGAGCGCTTCAGCCCGTCGCTCGCCCGGCGCCCGCGCCGCCGCGGGCCAGGCCGTCACCGCCGCCGCCGCCGGCCCGCCCCGGAACGACGCTCGACGGAAGCTGGGACAAAAGGCTGAAATCGGGTGCGGTCGAGGCCGATCGGACGCTCGACCTGCACGGCCATTCGCTCGACAGTGCTTGGGCTGCGCTCGACCTTGCCTTGGAGCGCGCGATTGCCGCCGGCGACCGAGTGCTGCTGCTGGTGACCGGGCATGAGCGCGCCGGCGAGCCGCCGATCGCGCGGGGCAAGATCCGCGCCGCGGTGCACGACTGGCTGGCGGTGTCGCGCCATGCCTCGAACATCGCCGCCGTGCGCGGCGCGCACCGCCGCCACGGTGGCGGCGGGAGCCTCTACATCATCCTCCGCCGGGGCTAGTTCCTCCATCATTTCTTAACCCAACCCGTTTAGTCGGCGTGTCTTGGGCGGACTGCGCGACGAAGCGGGGCTAATTTCCTGACAATGAAAGACGGGACGGCGCAAAAGATCAGCAACGCGATCCTGTCGGGCACGGCGGGCATCGCGTCCTTCCTGTTTTCGCTCACCGCCTTCCTCTACATCACCGAATTCAACGAGCAGATCCTGGCCTCGATCGTGGCCGGCGCCTTCTGCCTGCTGGTCAGCTACGTCGCCTCCGAACGCCCCAACAGCGAGAGCGCGCGGGCCCTGACCGCGCTCGGCGATCGCCTGCTGGCGGTCGAGAATGGCGACTTCACCAGCCCCGCCCCGCCGATCGTCCGCGAGACCATGCCCAAGGTCGCGGCGGCGGTCGACAGTCTGTTCGCCGAAGTCCGCTCGTCGATCGAAAACGCCCACGCGCTGGGGATGTACGACCCGGTCACCTCGCTGCCCAACCGCCTCCACTTCCGCTCCGAAGCCGACAAGTTGCTCAGCCAGATGGCCGAAGGCGAGAGCGCGGCGATGCTGTTCGTCGACCTCGACCGCTTCAAGGGCGTCAACGACAGCCTGGGCCACGCCCGCGGTGACCAGTTGCTGGTGATGGTGGCCAACCGGCTGCGCGTCGTCGTCACCGCCGAAATCGGCGACGCCAACGCGCCGCGGCCGTTGCTGGCGCGGCTGGCGGGCGACGAATTCACCATCTTCTTCCCGTCGATCCCCGGCAGCGGCGACGCCGAACGCGTTGCCCGGCGCATCGCGCTGGCGATCGGCGAGCCGTTCGAGCTGCACGGCCACAGCATCGACATCGGCGCCTCGGTCGGCCTGGCGATGAGCCCCGACCATGGCACCGCGATCGAAAGCCTGATGCGCGCCGCCGACATCGCCATGTACCGCGCCAAGTCGCGCGGCGGCAGCCAATATTGCCTGTTCTCCGACGAACTGGCGCGCGAGCACCAGACCCGCATCGAGGTCGAGGCGGCGCTCGGCGAGGCGGTCGAGCGCGGCGAATTCCTGCTCGCCATGCAGCCGCAGCTGAGCCTGGCCACCGGCGAGGTCATCGGCTCCGAAGCGCTGCTCCGCTGGAACCACCCGCGCGACGGCATGCGCCACCCCAACAGCTTCATCCCGATCGCCGAGCAGACCGGAATCATCACCGAAATCGGCGACTGGGTGATCGCCGAGGTCGCCTCGATGCTCGCCGCCTGGCAGCGCGACGGGGTCGCCCAGCGATTGTCGTTCAACGTCAGCCCGCGCCAGGTCGAACGCGCCGACTTCTTCATCAATTTGCGCGCCGCCATGGCCGAGCAGAATGTCCCGCTGTCGCTGATCGAGCTCGAGTTCACCGAGACCGCGGCGATGGAATGTTCGGAGCAGGTGCTGGCCGAGATCGGCGCGCTGCGCGACGACGGCGCGACCATCGCCATCGACGACTTCGGCACCGGCTACTCCAACATCGCCCGGCTGCGCACCATGCCGCTCGACCGGGTCAAGCTCGACCAGTCGCTGATCGCCGACATCGGCACCAGCGAGAAGGCGCGGGTCGTCGTCCAGGCGGTGATCCAGCTGATCAAGGGCGTCGGCGCAGAGATCGTCGCCGAAGCGGTCGAGAATATCGCCCAGGCCGACATCTTGCGCGCGATGGGCTGCGACACCGTCCAGGGGTTCATCTTCGCCGAACCGATGTTCGAGGAAGATTACCTCGCCTGGACCCGCCACGCCAACCGCGTCGGGCGCTCCGTCGCCTAGGCGAAGGCCTTTGCCAGCACCCGGCCGTAGATTCGGCTGAGCGCCTCGATATCCGCCACCGCCGCTTGCTCGCCGACCTTGTGCATGGTCGCGTTGGGCAGGCCGAAATCGACCACCGGGCACAATTGGATGAGGAAGCGCCCGTCGGACGTCCCGCCGCTGGTCGACAGCGCCGGCTCGACCCCGGTCTCCTCGCGGATCGCCGCCACCACCATGTCGTAGAGCGCGCCCGGCGGCGTCAGGAACGCTTCCCCCGAAATCAGCGCCTTGACCGTCCCGGCAGGCGCATGGCGCGCGACCACTTCGCGCACGCGGCCCACCAGGTCGGCGCCGCGCTGGAGGTTGTTGAAGCGGATGTTGAGCCGCGCCGAGGCACGGCCGGGGATGAGGTTGGTCGCGCCGGGCGGGGTCGTCACCTCGGTTAATTCGAGGTTCGACGGCGGGAAGCTGTCATTGCCCTCGTCGAGCGTCCAGCCGTCGAGCTCGGCGACGATCCGCGCCAAAGGGCCGACCGGATTGTCGGCGCGATGGGGGTAGGCGACATGACCCTGGTGGCCGGGCACTTCGATCCACATGTTGACCGAGCCGCGCCGGCCGATCTTGATCGTGTCGCCCAGCGCCGCTTCGCTGGTCGGCTCGCCGATCAGGATCATGTCGGGCTGGATGGCGCGCTCGCGCAGCCAGTCGATGATCGCCACCGTGCCGTGCGCCGCGGGGCCTTCCTCGTCGCCGGTTATGAGCAGGGACAAGGTGCCCTTGGTCTGGTCGTGGCCAGCGGCTGCGGCAACGAAGGCGGCGATGGCGCTCTTCATGTCGTTGGCGCCGCGCCCGGTGAGCACGCCGCCCTCGACGCGCGGGTCGAACGGGTCGCCGTCCCAGCCTTCGCCGGGCGGCACGACATCAAGGTGACCGGCAAAGCCGAAGTGCGGCGCGCCCTCACCGCGCAGCGCGACAAGGTTCTCGACCGGCTCGTCGGGCGCCGTGCCGCGGGTGAAGCGATGGACGGCGAAACCGAGCGGGGCCAGCGCGGCCTCGAGCACGTCGAACACCTGACCCCGCGCTGGCGTGATGCTGGGGCAGGCGATGAGCTTGCGGGCGAGGTCGATCGCGTCGATGCTGGCTTTCATACACCCGGCCTAGCAAGGGGAAGCCAATGCCGAAAGTCGATCTTGTCGCGATCCCGCAAGTCAGCCGCACCGGTTACCCGCCGCCGTATGACGCGCCGGTTGCCGGGCGGCTCTACCGGCGGCTCGCCCCGGCGACCGGCCTGACCGAGTTCGGCGCCAGCCATGTCACGCTTGAGCCCGGGGCCTGGTCGAGCCAGCGCCACTGGCACGAGGGGGAGGATGAATTGCTGGTGATGACCGGCGGGGAAGTGGTGCTGATCGAGGACGACGGCGAGACCGTGCTTCGGCCCGGCGATGTCGCGGCGTGGCCGAAGGGCGTCCGCAACGGGCATCATCTGGTCAATCGCGGCGAGGGACCTTGCACGTTCGTGGTGATCGGCGCGGGGGCTGAGTTGGGCGGCGCCTATAGCGATATCGACATGATCTTCACGCCCGAGGGCGATTACCAGCACAAGGATGGCACGCCTTACCCCGCGAAACGCGCCGATTAGGGCGGCGTGTAGCGTCAGGTCGACGGGGCTTTGGCTCGCTCCCGGTCGGCGTCCTCGAATTGAGCGACCTGATTGGCGTGCGCCTTCCTGAAGGACTCACGATCGGTTGCGCGAGCGACGAAGGCCTCGGTCGCCGGTCGGTCGCCGAACGCGCGGACGTCCGGCACGCGCAGCACGTCCGCCATGAGCAGGTCGGCGACGGTGAACCGGTCGGCGGCGAGCCATTCCTTCTCGCTGAAGATGCTCTCGAGTTGGGCGAGGCGCTTGCCCATCCATCCGGTCAGGCCTTCATTCTCTGCGCCGGTCATCTTCAGGAACCACCACGGTACGCTGATCATCTCGATCGAATTGAGCGCGGCGATCGTCCATTGCAGGGTTGCCGCTTCGCCGACCGGGTCGCGCGGCATCAGTCTGTCGCTTTTCCGGGCCAGATGCAGGAGCCCGGCGCCGCTTTCGAACAGCTCGATTTCACCGTCCTTCAGGAACGGAACCTGGCCGAAGGGTTGCTGCGCCAGATGATTGGTCTCGCGACCATCGAACGGGATTGAGCGGACTGCGTAGGCAAGGCCGGCTTCCTCGCACGCCCATCGCAGGCGTAGGTCGCGCACGAAGCCCCGAGGCCCGTTGGGAACCCAGTCGTAGGTCCAGATGGTCAGGTCGTTCACGGCTGTGCGTCCTTTCGCATCGGTCGACATCAGGCTGGCTTGTCGGCCTCATATTGCTCGATCACCCACGGCTCTTCCTGGGCGAGCTCGATCCATTCGACAACGTCGGCACGGTGGAGCACGGCCTCCATGTAAGTGGCGGCGAATGGCGGAATCTTGACGCCGTAGGTGACGAAGCGCGTGACCACCGGGGCGAACATGATGTCGGCGGCGGTCCAGTCGCCGAACAGATATTCGCCCTTGCCGCCATGGCGGGCGCGGGCCTGGGCCCACAGGTTGAGGATGCGCAGCACCTCCGCTTCGACCTGCTCCGACAGATCGGTCGGGCCGAAGCTCTTGCGGACGTTCATCGGCAGGTCGCGGCGCAAATTGGCGAAACCCGAGTGCATCTCCGCCGCCATCGATCGGGCCATGCCGCGCGCGACCTCGTCCTCGGGCCAGAAGCGCTCGCGGCCGACGCGGTCGGCGAGGAATTCAATGATCGCCAGGCTGTCCCACACGACGCAATCGTCTTCCCACAGGATCGGCACCTTGCCGAGCGAGGGGGCGAATTCGTCGCCTTCGCGGCGCTTTTCCCATTCCTCGTCGTACAGCGGCACGACCAGTTCCTCGAACTCGATCCCCGACTGCCGACACGCAAGCCAGCCGCGCATCGACCAGCTCGAGTAAGCGCGGTTGCCGATGACAAGTTTCATCATTGCTCGGCGGCCTCCAGGATGGCGCTGCGCAACTCGGCGATGCCGGCCCCGGTCTCGCTCGAGGTCGGATAGATCGACGGGTGCGAGGCAGGGTGCTTGGCGGCTTCGGCGCGGACCGCGTCGAGCACCTCGTCGAGCGCGGTCGGCTTGACCTTGTCGGCCTTGGTCAGCACGACGTTGTAACCGACCGCCGCCTTGTCGAGCATGACCATGACGTCGCGGTCGACATCCTTGAGCCCGTGACGCGCATCGACCAGCACCAGCGCGCGTTTGAGCACCTGACGCCCGCGCAAATAATCGTTGATCAGGAAGCGCCAGCGCTTGACCATGTCCTTGGGCGCCTCGGCAAAGCCATAGCCCGGCATGTCGACCAGCCGGAAGGTCAGCGGGTGGCCGACGTCGAAGAAATTCAATTCCTGCGTCCGCCCCGGCGTGTTCGACGCGCGCGCCAGTTTCGAGCGGTTGGTGATGGCGTTGATCAGCGACGACTTGCCGACGTTCGACCGCCCGGCAAAGGCGATTTCGGCTACGTCGGGCGCGGGCAGATGCTGCAGCCCCGGGGCCGACTTCAGGAAGTCGATCGGCCCCGAGAACAATTTGCGCGCGCGTTCGGCCAGCGCCTCGGCAAGGGCGTCGTCGTCGCTCATTTCTTGATCGGGGTCGCTTCGAGGATGACCGTCCCGGCCTGCATGTCGTAGCGCTTGTAGAGCCACTTCTGCTGGGCGATGGTGAGGATGTTCGAGGTCACCCAGTACAGCAGCAGGCCCGCCGCGAACGGCGCCATGACGAACATCATCACCCACGGCATGAAGCCGAAGATCTGCTGCTGGACGGGGTCCATCTGCGCCGGGTTGAGTTTGAACTGCAGCCACATCGTGAGCCCCAGCAGGATCGCCAGCGGCCCGATCGCCAGGAACGACGGCGGCGTGAAGTGGAGCAGCCCGAACAGGTTGAGGATGTGCGCCGGGTCGGGTGCGCTCAAGTCCCGGATCCAGGCGACGAACGGCTGGTGGCGCATTTCGACGCTGACCATCAGCGTCTTGTAGAGCGCGTAGAACACCGGAACCTGGAGCAGGATCGGGGCGCAGCCCGCCGCCGGGTTGATCTTTTCCTCCTGGTACAGCTTGAGCATTTCCTGCTGCAGCCGCGGCTTGTCCTCCTTGTGGCGCTCCTGGATCGCCTTCATCTTGGGCTGGACGCGGCGCATTCCGGCCATCGAGCGGAACTGCTTGTCGGCGATCGGGAACATCAGTGCGCGGACGATGAACGTCAGGATGATGATCGCCACGCCGAAATTGCCGGTGGCGTGGAACAGCCAGGTCAGCAGGCTGAAGATCGGCCGCATGAACCATTCGAACCAGCCCCAGTCGATCGACTTCGACAGTTTGGTAATGCCGGCGCTTTCATAGGTGTCGAGCCACGGCTTCTCCTTGGCCCCGGCGAAGAACCGAGTGTCCCCGCTGATCGCCCGCCCGGGCGCGACGATGATCGGCGCGGCGGCATAATCGGCCTGGTACGCGCCGCTGTCGCCCTTGCGGAACGAGGCGGCGACCTGCGAGTCGGCGGCGGGGACGAGCGCGGTCAGCCAATATTTGTCGGTGAAGCCAAGCCAGCCGCCGCGGCTGTCGCGGGTGACCCCGGCCTTGTCTTCGTCAAGCGTCTTCCAGTCGGTGCCATAATCGGCCTTGCCGGCGAGGAAGGCGATCGGCCCGACATGGTTGGTCCAGGTCGACGGGTCGGCGCTCTTGGTTGCGCGGCTGACGAGGCCGTAGGGGCGCACCGCGACGGCCGCCGGGGCGAGGTTGGTGACCCGCTGGCGGATGGTGAAGAGATAGCCTTCGTCGACGGCGACGATCAGCTCGAACTTCTGCCCGGTCGGGTTCGACCAGCTGAGCGTTACCGGGGTCTTCGGGGTAAGGGTCGGCGCGCTGGCCGTCCACACGGTATTGGCATCGGGGGTGGCGACGCCATCGCCGGTCCAGCCGAAGCCGGCGAAATAGGCGTTCTGCGCACCGGCCGGGGAGAGCAAGCGGACCGGCGGCGAGGTCGGCGCCAGCGCCTCGCGCTGGCGGACCAGCATGAGGTCGTCGAACCGCGCGCCCTTCAAATTGATCGAGCCCTGCAGGCTGGGGGTGGCGATCGTCACGCGCGGCGATTCGCCAAGCACGGCGGTGCGGCTGCGGATAGTCGGCCTCGCTGGCATCGCCGGGCCGGCTTGCGGCAAAGGCGCCGCCTTCTGGCTCGCCGTGACCTGCGCCGGGTGCGGCGCGGCGGGCATGAAGCGGTCGGACAGGAAGCTCCAGCCGAACAGGACCAGCGCCGACAGCACGATTGCCATCATCAGGTTGCGATTGTCGTTCAAGGTCGGGGAGTCCTTCGAATGATCAGGGGACGGGATCGGGCCCTTGCCCGCCCCAGGGATGACATCGGCAGATCCGCTTGACCGCGAGCCAGCCGCCTTTGGCCGCCCCATAGCGCCGAAGCGCGGTGATCGCATAGGCCGAACAGCTCGGCTGGAAGCGGCACGACGGCGGCAGAACCCGGCTCGGGCCCTTCTGCCACGCCTTGGAGACGAGGATCAGGGCACGGGTGATCATGCGGCGAACTTTTTCAGGGCACGGGCGAATTCGTCGGCCAATTTGGCGTGCTCGCGCTCGATGCCGTCGCTGCGGCCGATGACGACATGGTCGGCCCCAGCGATTCCGTGGAGCGGAAGCAAGGCGCGGGCGAGCGCCCGAAAGCGCCGCTTCATGCGGTTGCGGACGACGGCGTTGCCGATCTTCTTGGTCACGGTGAAGCCGATGCGCTTGGCCGGATCCCCATCATCGCGCGGGCGGACGAGCAGGACGAAGCCGGGCATGGGCGCGCGACGGCCGCGGTTGGCGGCGAGAAAGTCGGCGCGCTTTGTAAGGATGATTAGGCGCTGAGCTTCTTGCGGCCGCGGGCGCGGCGATTGTTCAGCACCTTGCGGCCGCCGACCGTCGCCATGCGGTGACGGAAGCCGTGACGCCGTGCCCGGACCAGGTTGCTCGGCTGAAAAGTGCGCTTCATCGCTCATGCCTTCATGCGTCTAATGAAAAAGGGCCGCTGGAGCGGCCGTTGTCGATGGCGCCGATAGGGGCAGCAGGCACGAAAGTCAACGCTGTCCGGTCCGATCGGACGGGCCGTCGGCGGCTTGTACTTCGGCCTTGCGCAGGGCCTCGCGGCGTTTGGCGCTTTCCCGGCGCAGGCCCCAGTCGGCCCAGCGCCCGGCCTTGGGCTGCCAGCGCTTGAAGCGGACGTAGCGGCGCTTGGCCCACATGCTCGTCTTGAGCACCATCGCAAGACCCAGCGCGAACACGAAAATGCCGCCCGGCCCGGGGATCACCCCGGCCAATGGCGAGACGATGATCAGCACCACGCCGATCGCGAAAATCGACCATTCGACGACCGGGTGGTCGATGAAGCGGTGCCATTGGTCACGACTGAACATGATCGCGATGTGGGCAGCGGGGGAGGGCGGCGCAAGGCCTGCGCTTGCCATTCGGCCGCGCAGCGCGCTAGCGTCGCCGGGCCGAGCCAGGGGGACGATTGACCGACTGCGAAGGGACCGGCCGAGGGGGCCGCGGCTGATGGTCGCGTCCGTCGCCACCGTCGCTTATCTCGGGCTTGAGGCGCGCGCCGTCGAAGTCCAGGTCCAGCTGGCGCCCGGCCTGCCGTCGTTCGTCATCGTCGGGCTGGGCGACAAGGCCATCGCCGAGAGCCGCGAACGGGTTCGCGCCGCCTTGAACGCGATCGGCCTGGCGCTGCCGCCCAAGCGCATCACCATCAACCTGTCGCCCGCCGATCTGCCCAAGGAAGGGTCGCATTACGACCTGCCGATCGCGCTCGGGCTGCTGGCCGCCATCGGCGCGACCGACGCGGAGGGGCTAGCCAGCTATGTCGTGGTCGGCGAGCTTGGCCTCGACGGGCGGATCGCGGCGTCGCCCGGCGTGCTGCTCGCCGCGCTTCATGCGTCGGGGCGCGACATGGGGCTGATCTGCCCCGCCGCGCAGGGCGCCGAAGCGGCGTGGGCGGGCAACCTTGACCTGGTTGCCGCGCCCGACCTGTTGGCGCTGCTGGCGCATCTCAAGGGCAGCGCCTTGCTGCCGGTGCCCTTGCCGGGCGAGGCCGAGCCGCCGGGCGCGGGGCCCGACCTGGCCGAGGTCAAGGGGCAGGAGGTCGCCAAGCGCGCGCTGGAGATTGCCGCCGCGGGCGGGCACAATCTGCTGATGTATGGGCCACCGGGCGCGGGCAAGTCGCTGCTTGCGGCGTGCCTGCCGGGCATCTTGCCGCCGCTGTCGCCGTCCGAAGCGCTCGAAGTGTCGATGGTCGCTAGCGTGGCGGGCGAGCTCGAAGGCGGGCGGATGCGCCGGCGGCGGCCGTTTCGCAGCCCGCACCATTCGGCGTCGATGCCGGCGCTGGTCGGCGGCGGATTGAAAGTCCGGCCGGGCGAGATCAGCCTGGCGCACCTTGGCGTGCTGTTCCTCGACGAATTGCCCGAATTCCAGCGCAGCGTGCTCGATTCGCTGCGCCAGCCGCTGGAGACTGGCACGGTCAGCGTCGCCCGCGCTAACATGCACGTCACCTTCCCGGCCCGGGTCCAGCTAATCGCGGCAATGAACCCGTGCCGCTGCGGCCACTTGGGCGACGCCTCGCTGGCGTGCGCCCGGGCACCGCGCTGCGCCGCGGATTACCAGGCCAAGGTGTCGGGGCCGTTGCTCGACCGCATCGACCTTCATGTCGAGGTCGCCGGGGTCAGCGCCGCCGATTTGACCCTGCCGCCGCCGGCCGAGGGCAGCGTTGCGGTCAGCGGGCGGGTAGCGGCGGCGCGCGACGTCCAGACTCGGCGCTTCGCCGACCATGGCATCCGCACCAACGCCGAGGCCGACGGGGTGCTGCTCGACACCGTCGCCAGGCCCGACCCGCCGGGGATGAAATTGCTCGCCGATGCCGCCGCCGCGATGCGGCTGAGCGCGCGCGGGTACCACCGGGTGCTGCGCGTTGCCCGAACCATCGCCGACCTCGCCGTCGCGCCCGACGTCGGCCGGATCCACATCGCCGAGGCGCTCAGCTACCGCCGCCAGCCGCCGCGCAATTAAACCTTCGTCAGCCCGATCCGATTAGGAGGCATGCTGATCGGATGTACGGTGTTTGAGGGGGTGATGATGGGTCCTTTGGATTGGGCGTTCCTGCCCCTGCAGCGATATGCGACGTTTCACGGCCGCGCGCCGCGCGCGGAATATTGGTGGTTCTGGCTGTTGCAGATGGCCCTGACGATCGTCACCAGAGCGATCGACGGCCTGCTTGGCCTCGGCGTGCCCGGATCGCCGATCTCGACCAGCCTGATGGTCGGGCTGGCATTGTTCGTGCCGTCGCTGGCGGTGACGGTGCGGCGGCTCCATGACATCAATCGCAGCGGCTGGACGGTGCTCGTCTACGCGGTGATGACCGCTGTCGCCGCCATGCTGGGCGTTGCCCTGTCGCTGGTCATGGGCCCGTTCGGGATCGTCCTGATGGCGATCGGCGTGGCCGCGGTGAGCATCAAGTTCATCGTCCTGATGGCCAGCGAAGGCAGCCGCGGCGACAATGGCTATGGCGGCAACCCCTATGGCCTGACCTACGGCTATTGAGGTCGGGTCGCCGTCAAGGGGCTGGCGCGCGCCGCGAAGCCAGCTAATCCTGCCATTCCAGTTATTGGGGGGAATGGGATGACACCGATCGATTGGGCCACGCGCCCGCTCAAGAAATATGCCGACTTCACCGGGCGCGCGCCGCGTCCGGAATATTGGTGGTTCTACCTGATGTTCCTGATCATCTACATCGTCGCCATGATCGTCGATTCGATGATCGGATCGGCCTTGGTCGGGCCGTATGGCATCCTGACGTTGCTGGTGTTCCTGGCCTTCATCATCCCGACGCTTTCCGCGGGCGTTCGCCGGCTCCACGACAGCGACCGGACCGGCTGGTGGATGCTGGCGCCGATGATCCCCTACGGCATTGCCTTCGCGCTGATCGGCCCGTCGATGGGCAATCCGGCGATGATGGGCGGGGCGGGCCTTGGCGCGGCCGGGATCCTGATGCTGGTCGGCGTGATCGTGGCGATCACCGTGCTGGTGTTCCTGATCCTGCCGGGGACCAAGGGTCCGAACCGCTTCGGCGAGGATCCCCATGGCGTGGCGGCGCCCATCGCCACGGCCTGAGGCGAACGGCGCGGCGGGGAGTTGCCCCGCCGCGCCCGTTTCGCTAGCGGAAGCAGCCGTGCCCCCGTGGCGGAATGGTAGACGCGCTCGACTCAAAATCGAGTTCTGCAAGGAGTGTCCGTTCGAGTCGGACCGGGGGCACCAATTTTCCTGATATTCAGCGGCTGGCGGGCGCTGCCACCTCTGATAAGGTCGCGCCATGGACGCGCGCACAGGGGCCCCCAGCGATTCGCCGGAACGCGAGCAGGAGACGCTTGAGTTCAAGCGCGTCCGGCTGCTCGCCTCCCTGACCTTGCTCGGCGGGATCGGGCTGCTGCTCGCCTTGCCGTTCGCGCTCCGCGCCGGAGCGGAGTTTTTCTTACCGGTGACCGCGGCGATGGTGGTCGCCATCGCGCTCGTGCCGATGCTCGAATGGTTCGAGCGGCGCGGGGTGCCGCCGCGGCTGGCGGCGGCACTGTGCGTGCTGATCTTCCTGATGGTGGCGGTGTTCGCTCTGGCCTCGATCGTCCTGCCGGCGATCGACTGGGTGGCGCTGATCCCGCAGCGCATCGGGCGGGTGACCAAGGCGCTCAACCCGCTCCTGGAGCTCTATTCGAGCCTGCAGAAATTCATCGACAATACCGTGTCGCAGATCGCCACCAGCACGCCCAAGGGGCGCACGGTGACGATCGAGCAGCCCAATTCGATGCTCGACCTGATCACCACCTCGGCGCCGCACGCCGCGATCCAATTGTTCTTCGCACTGCTGGTGATCTTCTTCTTCCTGTCGCACTGGACGGGGATGCGGAAGCGGACGATCGTCAGCCGCGGCAGCTTCGAAGGCGCGCTGACCACCGCGCGGGTCATCCAGCAGGTGGTCGAGGCGACCTCGACCTACATCGGCACGATCACCCTCATCAACGTCGCCATGGGCGCCATCACGGCGACCATCCTGTGGGGCCTGGGGATGGATTCGCCGTTGATGTGGGGCGGTATCGTCGCGGTGCTCAACTATATCCCCTACCTCGGGCCGATCGCGTCGGTCGCGTTGCTTGCGTTCGGTGGGCTGATGACCTTCCCCGACCCGTGGGCGGCGATGCTGCCGCCAGCGATCTTCCTCGGTATGCACGTGGTCGAGGCCAATGCGGTGACGCCGATGATCGTCGGCAAGAGGATCGAGGTGAACCCGCTGCTGATCCTCGTCTCCTTGTCGTTCTGGGCGTGGGTGTGGGGGACGGTCGGGGCGCTGCTGGCGGTGCCGCTGCTGATCATCGTCAAGACGATATTCTCGGCCGCGGGGACGCCCGACATCGCCGGATTCCTGTTCGAGGACGGCACCCTGACCCACGTCGGCGACGACGAAGAAAAAGACGACTAGCATTGTTGACACCCCCGGGGGGCTGACCTAGTTGGCCGCGCATCCCAGGAAGCGGGTGTAGCTCAGTTGGTTAGAGCGCCGGCCTGTCACGCCGGAGGTCGCGGGTTCGAGCCCCGTCACTCGCGCCATTCCTTACCCTTGTCCGCCGGAAATGCGCCTTACGAGGCGGGCGTCGACGTGGGCTTGGCGGCGGGCGCCGAATGGCCGAACGCCGGCTGCTCGGCCGCCGCCGCGCCGTCGAGGGCGTAGCGGAGGTTATCCGACGCGGCGACGCGCTCGACGTAGGGCACGATCTTGATCTTTTCGACCGCGGCGCGGGCCGCCGGGCTGAAGTGGGCGGTCACTCGGCCACCGGGGCCCGCTTCGATTTTAACCCCGTCGAGCCTGCCGAGCCCGGCGGCCGCGGTCTGCAGGGGCCGAGGGACAAAATGCGGCACAGCGAGCGCAGCGGCGCGCAGGCTACCGGCATTGGCCTCGCGCCCGCCATAGGCCTGGGCGAAGGCCGCGGGACGGCCCCATTCGCCGGCCCAGCGGTAGAACAGATGCGCGCCGACGACCTGGGTCTTGACCAGGCTCGAGGCCCAGTACGGCACGACATAATTGGCGTGGTAATGGGTCGCGCGCCCGACCGGCGCGTAGACTTCCCCGTCGAGGATCGCCTTGGCGTTGCGCCGCGCGCGATCCCACGCATCGGTCATCGGCGCGCGGGCGAGCGAGCCGTCGCAGGTGAAGGTGAACTGGCAGCCGGTCGAGCGGGTCGAACCCTGGTAGACGACCCCGCACACGCTGTTGGGGAAGGCGGGATGGCGGACGCGGTTGACGATGACCTGCGCGACGGCGCGCTGGCCCTCGTCGCTTTCCTGGCCGGCTTCGTAATAGACCGCGCTGGTCAGGCAATCGAGCGCCTGGCCGCGGGCCTCGACGCTGGCCTTGCCGAGCGCGAACGGGGCGGCGGCGTCGGTCATGCCCTGGGCAACCGGGATGCGGGCGTTGAGCGCGACGGCGTCCTGCGGCGCGATGTCGCGCAATTCGGTCGCGGCGGCGGGCGCGGGCACCGGCGGCGCGGTCAGGCGCGCCTGTGGCTGGGAGAGATGGCCGAGCGTCGGCATCGCATTGACCACCCCGCCGAGCGCGATGAGCGCAAGGGTCGAGGCAAGCATCGCGACCGCGGTTTCACGCGGATGGCGATGCCAGGGCCACGAGGGCTTCAAGGCGAGCGAAAGGGTCATTGGGATGATGGTGATATAGGGAGTCACTACACCCGCGACAATGAACCTTCGACGAACGGGTCGTTTCAGGGCCTGAAATGCCCGGTCTCGATCCACCGCAGGACAGGCTTCAGCGGGACGATCCAGGCGACGCCGGCGATGAGGTAGAACAAGGCCTGGGCGAGCACCGGCCAGCGCCCGACATGGCCCGACAGCGAAGCAACCAGCACCGCCCAGCCGGCGATCAGCAGGAGGATGGCGAAGATCCCGGCGGGTTTGCGCCAGCTCGGTTCGGTCATGCGAAGATCTCCAGGCCGGCGGGAGACGCGAAGCCGTCGAGCGGGACGTCCCAGCGATCGCGCGGCAAGGCGGTGTCGACGCGCTGCATCGGCCAGCCAACCCCGATCAGGGTCGTCCCGTTCGCGCGGAGGCCGCCCAGCACCCGGTCGTAATGGCCGCCGCCCTGGCCGAGGCGGGTGCCGGTGCCGTCGACCGCGAGCAAAGGGACGAGGACGAGGTCGGGATCGACCTGGCTGGCCTGGTGCGGCGGCTGGGGGATGCCGTGCGGCCCGGCTTCGGCCACCGTCCCGCCGCGGAAGATCATCGGGGCGTCGGCGGCGGTGAAGGCGGGGAGTGCAATGGTGATGAGGTGAGTGCCGGCCCACTGAAGCGCCCGCTCAAGGTCAATCTCACTGCCGACAGCGTGGTAGCCGGCGACGACCCGGGCTTTCTCCATCACTGGCGCGAGGACGGCGACGAGGGATTGTTCGAAGTCCTGCCGCTCGGCCTGACTGAGGCGGTCGACAAAAGCGACGCGGCGCTTGCGCGCTTCGAACCGCAGCAGCGCCTTGGCGTCATCGTTGGGGGAAGTCATGTGACGGGACCACCTTGGCCGTTTGCCATGAAATCCTCTGACGCCACAAACGTCAGGTGGGAACCATATGCACCGGACCAGGGTCCGGACAGGGACAGCTCCCTAGG
>JBDSRV010000007.1:0-8019 GCA_039929125.1 Sphingomicrobium sp. | reverse complement strand
CGAACCTGAACAATAAGACTATCGCACTGAGACGGCGCTGACCGCAGCCGCGCCGGCTCCTGCTCGGGTTACCTACCGAGCCGTCAACATTCTGTCGCGAAGAAGTCCCAATGTCCGCAATGGGTCGAAAGCGGTCATTAGAAAAGTTAGCTGGCTGTTGCCTCCCCAACGACATTCGGGGCGAACGGCAGAATCTTTGCTCCCGCTTTTAGGGTATCAAGGTGATCGCTCCACCATTGCGCCATTTCGACCCGCTCGGGCCAGTGCGCCCCCCGATGGTAAGCAGCGCGGACCTGATTTCCATCAGCGTGCGACAGGGCGCGCTCAATTGCATCGGCGCTCCATTTTCCGCTTTCATTTAACAGCGAGGAAGCGGTCGAGCGGAAACCGTGCGCGGTCATCTCGTTCGGGCCATAACCCATCCGCCGCAGGGCCCCGTTAATCGCATTCTCGCACATTGGTTTGAGGGTCGATCCCAGCTTCGGGAATATATAGCGCCCGCCGCCACTAAGTTCCGCCGCCTCCCTAAGGATGACCAGCGCTTGCTCAGACAGCGGGACGCGGTGCGGTTGACGTTGTTTCATGCGCTCAGCGGGGATCGTCCACAGTGCCTTATCAAAATCAATCTCGCTCCACTCTGCCTTCCGAACTTCGCCAGGCCGTTGATAAACGTGCGGAGTGAAGCGCAGCGCTAGCTTCGTCACGGGCTGCCCGGAATAGGATTCAATCGATCGCAACAGCTCTCCGAACGCAACCGGATCGGTGATTGCCGCATGATGCTTGGCGGTCGGCGAGACTAGGGCGCCTTGCAACGGTTGCGCTGGATCGACCGTCGCCCGTGCCGTTGCCACGGCATAGCGGAAAACACGGCTGGAGAATGATCGCAATCGGCGCGCCGTCTCACGATGCCCGGCCCGTTCAACCTTTCTCAGCACGGTAAGCAGTTCATGCGGGCTGATTTCTGTGATCGGCCGCGAGCCCAATGCCGATGACAGTTTGGACAAAAGCCAGCGCGTTTTCGCAATCGTGACGGACGCTTTGCCCTCCGCCTCCATCTTGGCGATAAATTCGTCAGCAATTCCGCCAAAAGTGTTGGCCGTCGAAATACGTTTGGCGATGCGGGCTTCGCGCCTGGCAACGGATGGATCGCTGCCCAACTGAGCCGCCTTACGGGCCTCATCGCGCCTAGTGCGTGCTTCTTTCAGCCCGACTTCAGGGTAGGCGCCGAGTGCCAGCTTCTTTTCCTTTCCGCCAATCCTGTATTTGAGCCGCCACAGCTTCGAGCCGGTTGCCGTGACAAGTAGGTAGAGCCCTTTCTCGTCCGCCAGCTTTCGATCTTTACCGCCTGCCTTGGCCAGCCGAACCGCCGTATCAGTTAATGCCATGTTGCGCCCTTCCGCCGTCGCATCGAAGGTCCGCTTTCAAAAGGCCCCCAAAAAGGCCCCCAAGTTTTCCCGATTGTCGGCGAACGCCAGCAACCGTAAGCGGTCAATGCGGCGTAGGAACTAGCAGATTTCTGTGGTTTTTTCAACCTTTCGCGCACGTCGGCGAATAGGGAAATGGTGCCCAGGAGAGGACTCGAACCTCCACGCCCTTGCGAGCGCCAGCACCTGAAGCTGGTGCGTCTACCAATTCCGCCACCTGGGCACAGGTGCATCGTCTGCATGGGTAGGCGGCGGCGCTTAGGAGGCGGCGCGGCCCCGTGTCAACCGCCGCGTTGACGCACCGCGCGAGGCCTTGCGCGGCGGGCGGGCTTGGGACACAGACGGCGGCTGAACCTCACGCTCAGCCACAGGCCCGCTTATGCACTTTTCCAGCGACAGCCCGATCGTCACCGTGCTTGGCGGCGGCGGCTTCATCGGCCGCTATGCGTGCGAGGCATTGCTCAAGGCCGGCGCCCGGCTGCGGGTCGCCCAGCGCGACCCCAAGCGCGCCTTCTTCCTGCAGCCGCTCGGCCAGGTCGGCCAGGTCAGCGTCATTGCCGCCGACTTCGCCCGCCCGGCGACGATCGAGCGAGCGGTCGACGGCGCCGACGCGGTCGTCAACCTGGTCGGGGCGTTCGCCGGCAACCTCCAGGCGATCCACGTCGACGGCCCGCGCCAGGCGGCCGAGGTGGCGCGGCAGTCGGGCGCGTCGGCGTTCGTCCAGGTGTCCGCCATCGGCGCCGACCCGGCCAGCAGTTCCTTCTACGCCCGCACCAAGGGCGAGGGCGAGGCCGCGGTCCGCGCCGCCTTCTCAGGCGCCACCATCCTGCGCCCGAGCGTCGTGTTCGGCGCCGAAGACACGTTCACCAACCGCTTCGCCTCGCTCGCCCGGCTGCCAGTGATGCCGGTCATCGCCCCGGACACCAAATTCCAGCCGCTGTTCGTCCGCGACCTGGCCCAGGCGGTGGCGCTGGCGGCGCTCGACCCGGCCCGGTTCGGCGGCAAGAGCTTCGACCTCGCCGGGCCCGAGGTGCTGACCATGCGCCTGCTGGTCGAGCGCATCGCGCGGCTCGCCGGACAATCGCCGAGCCTGGTCGACCTGCCCGCTTTCGCCTCCTCGGCGCTGGCCAGCCTCGGCTTCCTGCCCGGCGCGCCGCTGACCCGTGACCAGTGGCTGATGCTGCAGCACGACAATGTCGCCGCCGCGCGCAAGCCCGGCATGGCCGCATTCGGGATCGTCCCCACCACCATCGACGCGGTTGCGCCCGAATGGCTCGACCGGTTCCACAAGGGCGGGCGGTTCGCGCCGCGCGCCGACGCGCCCGGAAAGGCAAGTGCCTGATGCCCGTCCTGCTGCTTGTCATCATCCTCGGCATCGTCGAGGGACTGACCGAATATCTGCCCGTCTCCTCGACCGGACACTTGATCCTGGCCACCGAGCTGCTCGGCTTGAATGCCGAGAAATGGGCGCTGTTCAACGTCGCCATCCAGCCCGGCGCGATCCTCGCCATCGTCGTCCTTTACTGGCGGACCTTCGCCGACGTGCTCAAGGGCCTGTGGCAGCGCGACGGCACCGCCTGGATCTTCACCCGCAACCTGCTGATCGCGTTCTTCCCCGCCGTCGTCCTCGGCCTCGCGCTCGGCAAGACGATCGACGCCTTGCTCGAGAACGCTACGGTGGTCGCCTGGGCGCTGATCGTCGGCGGCATCGCCATCCTGTTGATCGAGCGCTTCATGCGCCCGCCGGCCGCGCCGGGCACCAAGTCGCCCGAAGCCGCGGTCGCCGCGGTGACGCTTCGCCAGTCGGTCATGATCGGCCTGTTCCAGTGCCTCGCCATCATCCCCGGGGTCAGCCGCTCGGGCGCGACGATCATGGGCGCCGTGGCGATGGGGGTCGACCGCAAGACCGCCGCCGACTTCAGCTTCTTCCTCGCCGTGCCGACGCTGGCCGGGGCGACGGTGCTGCAACTGGTCAAGCACCGCCACGAGATCGAGCCCGGCATGACCGGCCACATCCTATTGGGGGCGTTCGTCTCGTTCCTGGTGGCGATCGTGGTCGTCAAACTGTTCGTCGCCTTCATCCAGCGCAACGGCTTCTCGCCGTTCGGCTGGTACCGCATCGTCGCCGGCACCGCCGCGCTGGCGTGGCTTGCGATGCGCTGAGGGTCACGCCGGCGTAACTGTTTGACGATTAAGCAAAGCCTGTCATCTTGGGCCCGAATCGCGGGAGTTTCGCCATGCGTCTGTTCGTTGCCACGTTGATCGCCAGCCTGATCGCTGCGCCCGCTCTTGCCGCGCCCAGGCCGGCCAGGCCGGCGCCGATCGCCATCCCGCCCGAGCTGTCCGACCCCGCGCTGGCCGACCAGCTGGGCCGGGTCACCGGAGTCCTCGCCAAGGCGATGCTCGACATGCCGGTCGGCGAGATGGAAGCGGCGATCGCGAACCGCCCGGCCACCGCCGCCGACCGCGCCCGGAAGGTCCGCGACGTCGCCGGCATGGACGAGCAGACGGTGGCCGCCGAAACCGCCGCGTCGAGCAAGACGATGCAGGCGATGACCAAGGCGCTGGTCGCCTCGCTCCCCGCGGTGCTCGCCTCGATGGACGGCGCCCGCAAGGCGCTCGAGAAGGCCACCGCCAACCTCCCCGACCCGACCTACCCCAAGCGCTGACGGCCAGGGTGGCTGGACTGGCGGCGGGCGGACGCTAAAGCTGCCCGGCCATGTGGCAGCTGTTCCAATTCCCGCTTTGTCCGTTCTCCCGCAAGGTCCGCCTGGTCCTTGGCGAGAAGGGCGTCGCGCATGAACTGGTGCGCGAGAATCCGTGGGAGCGGCGCGACGAGTTCATCGACCTCAACCCCGCCGGCGAAACCCCGGTGCTGGTCGACACCGGCGCCGGCATCGTCCTCATCGGATCGCAGCCGATCGTCGAATATTTCGACGAGACGGTCGACAAGATGCCGATGATCCACGGCAATGCGGTGGCCCGCGCCGAAATCCGCCGCCTCACCGAATGGTTCGACGAGAAATTGTACCGCGAGGTCGTTGAGCCGCTGATGCACGAGCGGATGCGCAAACGCCTGGTCAGCCGCGAATCGCCCGACACCAGGGTGCTGCGCGACGCGATGCGGATCGCCAACGGCCACCTCGACTATCTCGACTACCTCCTCGACCACCGCCGCTGGATGGCCGGCGCGGGGTTGAGCCTGGCCGACTTCACCGCCGCGGCGCATTTGAGCGTCATCGACTATCTCGGCGCGCTCGACTGGCGCGGGCACAAGCAGACCAAGGACTGGTATGCGGTGATGAAGAGCCGCCCCTGCTTCCGCCCGCTGCTGGGCGAGCGGATGGAAGTGATCGTGCCCCCCGCGCACTACGATAAGGTCGATTTCTGATCGAGCCGCTGGCGCGGAAGTCGTTGGTCCCCCTCGGGGAGGATCGCCGCCCTTAACGTCGCAAAAGTCATCGAGAAATTGACCATTTGCTGTGACTTTAAGAGTTTCCCGGCAAGTAACCGACGCTGACCGACGATGCGAAAGAACCGGGCCGAACAAAGCAGGCGAAATCCTACATTGCGAGGGTTTCGTGCTGCGACGAAGGGATGGCGCTCGCGCCGCGACCACGAAACGATCGCTTTTTGACGGGAAAGCGGGGCTGACCTACCGTCGAGGGCTGCGCAGTGGCGTTGGGCGCGACCAGTCTGGACTGGAAGTCGAATGAAGCTCGATCCGCGGCGCGTGGACGCCTTGCGCAGGGCGATTGCGCCGTCCGGCTGCGGCTTGGCCGGCGTCGATGTTTTTCCCGGCGCAACGGCTCATTCGCGGCGACCGGCGGTGGTCTGCCGGTTCGCCGCGGCCGACGCCGGCTTGCTGGGAGAAGTCGCGGAGGCGGCCAGCCGCCTCGCCAGCGCGAGGCTGGGGCTCGACATGGGCTGGGGAGTTGCCGCCGACTTGGGCGAGGGCGCGGCCTGCTGGGTCGAATATTTCCCGGGCGGCCTGCACCCCGCCTGCATCCAGTTCACCGTCCAGGCGCTGCAGGCCGCGTTTGCCGCCGCCATCGCCGCCCGATCGGGCGATGCGGCCGACCAGCGCGCCGCCGACCGGGAGCGCGCGCTGCTCGACGACAACCCCGCCAAGGACATTTTCGTCCAGTCGCGCTTCCTCATCGCGGCGGCGCGCCACGCCGACATCCCGGTCCACGACATCGGCGGCAGCAATGTCGGCTGGCAGTTCGGCTGGGGCAGCCGGTCCGACCTGTTCTTCATGACCGCGTCGCTCGGCGATTCGATCCCGGGCCATCAGCTGACGTGGAAGAAGCAGCTGACCAAGCAAGTGCTGCTGGAGCTTGGCTTGCCGACGCCGCAGGGGTGCGCCCTGGGGCCCGGTGACGATGCCGTGCAGGCGGCCTATGCGATCGGCTGGCCGTGCGTCGTCAAGCCGGTCGACCAGGCATTCGGCATCGGCGTCACCGCCAACCTCCAGACCCCCGGCGAGGTCAATGCCGCCGCTGCAATGGCGCGGCATTATTCGCACGACATCCTGATCGAGGCGCATGAAGCGGGCGCGGATTACCGCCTGATGGTGGTCGACGGGCGCCTGATCGCCGCCGTCCGCCGCGACCCCCCGGCGATCACCGGCGACGGCCAGCGAACCATTGCCGCGCTGCTCGCCCAGCTCAACGCAGGTCGCGACGGCACCCGCGCCAAGGGCTATCTGCTGCCGGTCGAGGCGGACGCCGCGCTTGCCGCCACGCTGGCCAGCCAGCATCTGACGATGAGTTCGGTCCTGCCCACGGGCGACCGGCTGGCGCTGCGCTCGATCGCCAATTTTTCGACTGGCGGCTCGGCCGTCGACGTGACCGATCGCGTCCACCCGCAGGTCAGGGGCATGGCGGAATTGCTCGCCACCGCGGTCGGCCTGAGGACCGCCGGGATCGACTACATCACCACCGACATCACCCGCGGCCATGCCGAGGTCGGCGGCGGGTTCATCGAGGTCAACGCCATGCCGCGGCTGCGCCTGCTGATGCTCGACGGCCGGTCGGAGGAAGAGATTGGCACGTTGGTGCTGGGCGAACGGCCGGGGCGGATCCCGGTGACCTTGATCGTCGGCAGCGGCGACGCACTGGCCGAGCTAGAGGCTCCAGCGCGTCAATGGGCCGCGGCCACGCCCGGCGCCGCCGCGGCGGGCGCGAGCGGCGTCCAGGTCGGCGCGACCCCCTTGCCGGCGGCGGGCCTCAGCCCCTTCACCGCGGTCGCCGCAGCGCTTCGCCACCGCGCGGTCGAGACCTTGCTCATCCTGTGGAGCGCCGACGACCTGGCCCTGTTCGGCATGCCGGTCGACCAAGCGCAGCGGATCATCGTCATCGACAAAGCGGTCGACGCGCCGTGGCTGTCGGATATCTGCCCCGACGTCGTCGCAGTGAAAAGCGCGGCCGCGGCGCTAAAGGCTGCGCTTGGTTAGGCCCGTTTCGCCGCGACCAGATAATTCAATCGCATGTCGTCGCTCAAGTGGAGGCCGCGGGTCGGGCTCAGCGCGATGCCTTCGAAGTCGATCACTTCAAGCCCGGCATGCGCCAGCAGACCGCGCATGGCGTCGGGGCCGATGAACTTGTCGTAATCGTGGGTGCCCCGGGGCACTT
The DNA here is from genome assembly GCA_039929125.1 of Sphingomicrobium sp. Taxonomy (GTDB): domain Bacteria; phylum Pseudomonadota; class Alphaproteobacteria; order Sphingomonadales; family Sphingomonadaceae; genus Sphingomicrobium. Next base: position 959 of record JBDSRV010000007.1, on the reverse strand, counting down.
GGCCGAAGCCCTCGGCGAGCGTGATGGTCAGCAATTTCGACCAGCCGGTGCGATTGGGGGTCGAGAGCAGGAGCAGCCCGCCGGGGGCGAGGCGGGCGGCGAGGCTGTCGACGAAACCTTGCGGGTCGGCGACATGCTCGATCACCTCCATCGCGGTGACCAGGTCGAAGCGGCCGACGAGCGTCTCGACCGCGGCGCAGCGGTAATCGATGGCGAGGCCGGCACCGGCGGCATGGACCTTTGCCGCGTCGATCAGTTCGGGCGCGGCGTCGATGGCGGTGACGTTGGCGCCCAATCGCGCCAGTGGCTCGGCCAGCAGCCCGGCGCCGCAGCCGACGTCAAGCGCGGTCTTGCCCTCCAGCGGGCGCAGCGTGCATTCGTCGAGCGCCCAGTGCTGGTCGACCTGGTCGCGCAGATAGGCGAGCCGCACCGGGTTGAGCTTGTGGAGCATCGCCGAGGCGCCCTTGGGGTCCCACCAGTCGCCCGCCAGCGCCGCGAAGTGGGCGGCCTCGTTTGCCAGGATTGAGTTGGGACTCGTCATACACACATCCGTTCGGGCTGAGCTTGTCGAAGCCCTGTATTACTTTATTGGGCGCTGGCGAAGAAGGACAGTCCTTCGACAAGCTCAGGACGAACGGGTTTGTGGAGGACGCGCTCAGGACGAACGGTATTTTGACCCGCATCGTGATGAAATTCGGCGGCACGTCGATGGCCGGGATCGAGCGGATCCGCAGCGTCGCGGAGCGCGTGCGCGCCGAAGCGGCGGCCGGCAATGAAGTGCTGGTGGTGGTCAGCGCCATGGCCGGGGAAACCGACCGGCTGGTGCAGTTCTGCAAGGAAGCCGCAGCGATCCACGATCCGCGTGAATATGACGTGGTCGTCGCCAGCGGCGAGCAGGTCACCGCCGGTCTGCTGGCGATGACGTTGCAGAACATGGGGGTCAAGGCGCGCAGCTTCAT
>JBDSRV010000006.1:0-72782 GCA_039929125.1 Sphingomicrobium sp. | reverse complement strand
CTTCGAGGATCAGGCCCATGGCGATTCCGGCGACCGGACGGATCAGCGGAACGCCGGCGTCCATCATCGACAGCGAACCGCCGCAGACGGTGGCCATCGACGACGAGCCATTGCTCTCGGTGATGTCGGACAAAACGCGGATCGTGTACGGGAAATCCTCGTTCGAGGGCAGCATCGGGCGAAGCGCGCGCCATGCGAGCTTGCCGTGGCCGGTCTCGCGGCGGCTCGGCGCGCCGAAGCGGCCGACTTCACCGACCGAATAAGGCGGGAAGTTATAGTGCAGCATGAAGCGCGAGTAGCTGAGCCCCTCGAGCCCATCGATCATCTGCTCCGATTCCTTGGTGCCAAGGGTGGTGGTGCAGATTGCCTGCGTCTCGCCGCGGGTGAACAAGGCCGAGCCATGAGCGCGCGGGAGGAAGCCGACCATCGCCTCGATCGGGCGGACGGTCTTGGTGTCGCGGCCATCGATGCGGCGGCCTTCCTTGAGGATGGCGGTGCGGACGATGTCGGCTTCAAGGCTCTTGACCGCCTTTGATGCGCTCATCTGCTCCTGCGCGTCGGCATCGGCGAAGGCGAGCTTGGCCTTGTCGCGGATGACGGTGAGGGCGGCCGAACGCTCCGACTTGTCGGTCAGGCGATAGGCAGCGTCGATGTCCTTGCCGACGACGGTCTTGAGCTTGGCCTTGGCGGCGGTCTTGGCGTCGCTGGTGGCGAGCTCCCACGGCTCCTTGGCGGCCTTTTCGGCGAGCTTGATGATGCCCTGGCAGACCTTCTTCGAGGCGGCGTGGGCGAACATCACGGCGCCGAGCATGACGTCTTCCGACAGCTCCTTGGCTTCGGATTCAACCATCATCACGGCATCCAACGTGCCGGCGACGACCAGGTCGAGTTCGCCCTCGGCGACCTCGGTGTTGGTCGGGTTGAGGATGTATTCGCCGTTGTGATAGCCGACGCGGGCGCCGCCGATCGGGCCCATGAAGGGCACGCCGGAAATGGTCAGCGCGGCCGACGCGGCGATCATCGCCAAAATGTCGGGCTCGTTCTCGCCGTCGTAGCTAAGCACCTGGGCGATGACGAGGACTTCATTGTAGAAGCCTTCGGGGAACAGCGGGCGGATCGGACGATCGATCAGGCGGCTCGTGAGAGTCTCCTTTTCGGTCGCGCCGCGCTCACGCTTGAAGAAGCCGCCCGGGATGCGCCCGGCGGCCGAGAATTTTTCCTGGTAGTGGACGGTCAGCGGGAAGAAGTCCTGGCCCGGCTTGACGGTCTTGGCGGCGGTCACCGCGCATAGCACAACGGTTTCGCCGAGGGTTGCGAGGACGGCGCCATTGGCCTGGCGCGCAACGCGCCCGGTTTCGAGCTTCAGCGTCTTGCCGCCAAGGTCGATTTCCACAGTCTTGATATCAAACATAGTAATTCCTTTGCTCAGCCGCCGGATGCGGGTGAGTTCGTCTGTGCGGGCAATCCGGCCCGCGGCGGGTTGGGGCATTTCGGGCCCCATGCGGGTTCCCATGAAAGTACTACTTTCATGGGTCCCTGAACGCAGCGCCGAAATGCGCGTGCGCCCGATAGGACAAGGGCGCCACGCGGGCGCCCTTGAAGGTTACTTGCGGAGGCCCAGCTTGCCGATGATGTCGGTGTAGCGTTGGGCGTCCTCGCGCTTGAGATAATCGAGCAGCGAGCGGCGCTTGTTGACCATCATCAACAGGCCGCGGCGCGAATGATTGTCCTTCGCGTGCGTCTTGAAATGGTCAGTCAGCGTCTGGATTCGGCTGGTCAGGATGGCGACCTGGACTTCGGGCGACCCGGTGTCGCCTTCGCTCTGGCCATGTTCCTTGATCAATTTCTGCTTTTCGTCAGCGGTAATCGACATCGTCAAACTCCTTGAAATCTAGATGTTGAACCCGCGCACGACCTTGACGTCGCCAGCCAGAATCTCGACCAGGGCGACCGGACGATTGTCGTCGGTGGCAAGGTAGAGGCCCGGCGTCGCGGGGTTCCCGTGGAGCCGCTGTCCATCGTGGAGCAGCCGCGCTTCATCGGGAGTGACGGGGAGGGCCGGGATGTCGTCCAGCCCCGCGATGAGCGGGAGAACCGCCCCATCAAGCTCGCGCGCCTTAGCGGCAGCATCGAGAAAGTCCAGTGAAATCGCCTGTTCCAGCCCGAACGGGCCGGCCCGCGTACGGCGCAGCATGGTGACGTGGCCGACAGTGCCAAGCGCGCGGGCAATGTCGCGCGCGAGGCTGCGGATGTAGGTGCCTTTCGAGACGGTCGCCGAGAGGGTAACTTGCCCTTCTTTCGCATCAGGGAGGACATGCAGCGCATGCACCGTTACGGCGCGGGACTTCAGCACGACTTCCTCGCCCTTGCGCGCCAGATCGTAGGCACGCCGGCCGTCGACCTTGAGCGCGGAAAAGGCGGGCGGCACCTGCTCGATCGGCCCGGTGAAGCGCGGCAGGATCGCTTCGACTTCCCCTAGCGTCGGCCAATGGTCGCTGGTGGCGACGACTTTGCCTTCGAGGTCGAGGGTGTCGGTCTCCGTCCCGAAGGCAATGGTGAAGTCATACGCCTTGGTCGCGCCCAACATATGCCCGGCGAGCTTGGTCGCCTCGCCGATGGCGATCGGCAGCACACCCGACGCCAGCGGGTCGAGCGTCCCGCCATGGCCGACCCGGGTCTTGGCCTCACCCGCTTCGCGCAACGCGCGTTTGACCCAGCCGACGCAATTGGTCGACCCCATGCCGACCGGCTTGTCGAGGATGATCCAGCCGCTCAGCATCAGTGGGTCAGCGGCACGCCGAGCTGGCCGGCGCGGGGCGGAAGCGGTCGAGCCTGACCCCCACCACCGCCTTGGGCCAATGCTCGAACGCCGTCTGCCGACCAGCCGGAAGGACGCAGGCGCGCGCTTCGCCGGTGCCGCCGTTGGCGAAAATGAGGGTCGCCCGATAGCGCACGCCGCGCGGCATATTTCCGGTCGCGCTCATCGTCGTGCCGAGCATCGGGCGGACGGCGACCAGCATCTCGCCCGCCGCCGGGAGAGCGCCGGCGGGCGCCTCGCGGACATGCGTCGGCTGGCCATGATCGAGCGAGAAGAGCAGAGCATGGCCCATGGCCACGGTGACCGACTGCGCCGGGGCCGCGCCCGGCGTCGCGGCGAGCGCCAGGCCCGCGCAAAGGACAGCAAATCGCATGAGCGTCTGGCTAGCCTGCATTGCCGATTACCACCACTCGCCCTCGAGGATCGAGAACAAGACGGTGTCGCGGACATGGCCGGTCCAGGTGAGGCGGTCGGCGCGCATGACGCCTTCGCGCGTGGCGCCGAGCTTGGCCATCGCCGCCTGCGACCGCGCGTTGCGGGCATCGACCCGGAACTCGACGCGCCGGAACCCGGCGCCGAAGGCGCGCGCCAGCATCATGTCCTTGGCGCGGCGGTTGAAGCCCGTGCCGCGCCACGCCGGGCGATAATAGGTGTTGCCGATCTCCAGCACGCCGCGTTCCTGATCGATGCCGAGGAAGCAGCTCATGCCGACCAGGGTGTCGCTCTCATACAGCACGAACCGCGCCCACGGCAGCGCCATGATCTTGTCGAACTCGGCGTCGAACCCGTCGGGCCCGAAGTTGGTCGCGTAGATCGTCCAGATGTCGAGATCCTCGGCGCACGCCGCCTTCAGGGCCGCGCGGTGGCTCTCCGCCATCGGCTCGCCGCGAACGCCATCGCCGGCCATCGGCACGGCGAGGGCGGTCATGGTTTGACGATATCCCGCGCCACCTTGGGCGCGCGCAGCAGCGTATCGATCTTGCCGCCCTCGTCGAAGCTTTCGTCGGCGCGGAAGCGGATCTTGGCGGCATATTTGGTGACCACGCGCCGCGCGACTTCCTTCTGGAAGAATGCCGTGTGGGTGCGCAGCGCCTTGAGAACCTCTTCCTCGTCCTGGCCGAGCAGCGGCTTCACGAACACCGTGGCGTGGCGCAGGTCGGGCGACATGCGCACCTCGGTGACGCTGACCAGATGGCTCGACAGCGTCTCGTCATGGACGTCGCCGCGCATCAAGATGTCGCTCAGCGCATGCCGCACCTGCTCGCCGACGCGCAGCAGGCGGACCGAGCGGCCCTCGGGAGTCTCGACCTTTCGCATGCTTAGGCGTCCGGAAGAATGTCGTCGGTCGAGACGTTCAGAGCCTTGGACAACTTCTGCCAATATTTCCGCGACCCGAGCCGCTTCCCCCGCTCCATATCGGACACGTAGACGTTGCTCATCCCAGCAACGCGCGCCAACTCAACCTGACTGAGGCCACGATGTTCGCGCCAGACGCGCAGCGCACTTTCCCCGTCGAGGATGCGATTGACCATTGCGGCCGGGATATACTCCTCACCGTTCAATCGTCGCTGCTCAGCATCGAACGCAGCGGCCACATCTGCCTTTTCTTCGGCAATATCCAGCAAACGCTCGTAATCGGCAACGGGCAGGACAGCCATCTTTTGGCCAGCAATCTCGACGATTTGGACGCTCATTCGATCACCTCATAAGCCGATCCACGCGGCGCTATGTCATCAACGTAGAGGACACTTTCCTCGACCCGGAAGATGACCCTCCAGTCTTGCACACGGAGCCGAAAATCCGACCGTCCCTTCAAGCGTTTGACATTGATACTATCAGTCGCGCCGTCCGCTGCGAGGTTGCCAATCTTCTGCCGGATCAATGTCCGCTTGTTCGATCGCAGCAACGCTCGCGCTGCCGCTTTCGAGTAGCGGATCTCCATTAGCCGATTTTACATTATGCAAATCCAAGTGCAAGCGCCTTTAGCATAATGTGAAACGTGCTACAGCGTGCGCGCCCTCTCTTCGACTTCGAACACTTCGAGGTTGTCGCCCGGCTTGATGTCGTTGGTGTCGGCCAGCAGCACGCCGCACTCCATGCCGGCGCGTACTTCGGCGACGTCGTCCTTGAAGCGGCGGAGCGAGGAGATGGTGGTTTTTGACACGATGACATCGTCGCGGGTGAGGCGCGCGTGGAGCCCCTTGCGGATGACGCCTTCGAGCACCAGCAGGCCGGCGGCCTTGTCGCGCTTGCCGGCCGGGAATACTTCCTTGACCTCGGCGCGGCCGACCACCGTCTCGATGATTTCGGGGCCAAGCTCGCCGGCCATGGCGCCCTTGATCCAGTCGGTCAGGTGATAAATGACGTCATAATACCGCATTTCGACCTTGGTGCGGTTGGCCGCCTCGCGCGCCTTGGCGTTGGGCCGGACGTTGAAGCCGATGATCGGCGCGCCGGTCGCGGACGCCAGCGTGACGTCGCTTTCGGTGATCGCGCCGACCCCCGATTGCAGCACGCGGACCTTGATCTCGTCGGTCGAGATGCGGTTGACGGCGCTGACGATCGCTTCGGTCGAACCCTGGACGTCGGCACGGACGACGATCGGGAATTCGATGACCTTTGAGGCGCGGTCGGCGAACATGTTCTCAAGGCTGATCGGCGACGAGGTGGTGCGTTTGCGGTCGAGCAGGCCCTGACGATACAGCGCGACCTCGCGCGCCCGCGCTTCATTCTCGACCACCGTCAGCGGATCGCCGGCGAGGGGCACGGCGGCGAGACCGAGCACTTCGACCGGCAGCGACGGGCCGGCTTCCTTGACCTGGCGGCCATGGTCGTCGACCAACGCGCGGACCTTGCCGGCGATGGCGCCGGCGACGAACACGTCGCCGACCCGCAAGGTGCCGCGCTGGACCAGCACGGTGGCCAGCGGCCCGCGGCCCTTGTCGAGCTTGGCCTCGATCACCGTCGCTTCGGCGGCGCGCTCGGGATTGGCTTTCAGTTCGAGGATTTCGGCCTGGAGGTGAATCGCCTCGAGCAGCCCGTCGAGGTTGGTCTTCTCCTTGGCCGACACTTCGACGTCCTGGACGTCGCCGCCCATCGCCTCGACGACAATCTCGTGCTGGAGCAGTTCCTCGCGCACTTTCTGGGCATTGGCGCCGGGCTTGTCGATCTTGTTGATGGCGATGATCATCGGCACGCCGGCCGCCTTGGTCTGGTTGATCGCCTCGATCGTCTGCGGCTTCAGCCCGTCGTCAGCGGCCACCACCAGGATGACGATATCGGTGACGTTGGCGCCGCGCTGGCGCATTTCGGTGAACGCCTCGTGGCCCGGCGTGTCGAGGAACGTGACCTTGTCGCCCGATGGCAGCGCCACCTGATAGGCGCCGATATGCTGGGTGATGCCGCCAGCTTCGCCCGACTGGACGTTGGCGCCGCGGATGGCGTCAAGCAGCGAGGTCTTGCCGTGGTCGACATGGCCCATGATCGTGACGACCGGCGGGCGCGGCTGGAGCGTCTCGTCGGCGTCGACGTCGCCGGCGCTGTCGATGTCGATGTCGCTTTCGCTGACCCGGATGATGTTGTGGCCGAATTCGGTGATCAGCAATTCGGCGGTGTCCTGGTCGATGGTCTCGGTGACCGTGACCGGCATGCCCATCTTGAACAGCGACTTGACCAAATCGGCGCCGCGCTCCGCCATGCGGTTGGCGAGGTCGGCCACGGTGATCGCTTCAGGCACCACGACGTCGCGCACCTGCTTGGCCGACGGGCCTTGCGACATGTGGGCGCGCTTTTCCTTTTCGCGGGCGCGGCGCAGTGCCGCCAGGCTGCGCGTGCGGCTGTCGTCCTCGCCGGTCAACGCGCGGCTGACGGTCAGCTTGCCCGATTTGCGATGGTCGTCGCGGCCGCGGCCGGGGCGCGCCGGCTCGGGTCGCTTGGGGGCATGGGCGGGGGCGGCGGCGGGACGGGTGAAGCGGCGCTCCTCGTCGCGCGCATGGCCGTCGGCGACGGCGGGGGCGGCCTCGGCCTCCGGCTCGGGCGGACGCGCGGCTTCCTCGGCGGCGGCCTTGACGGCCTCCTCCTCGGAGCGGCGATTGTCTTCGGCGCGGCGTTTTTCGTCTTCGGTCTGCTCGTTCTTGGCGCGATCCTCGCGGCGGCGGGCCTCTTCAAGGCTCGTCATGCGCGCCTCTTCGGCTTCGCGCAGCAACTGGGTCTGCATTTCCTTGCGCGCGGTGATGTCGTCGACCGGGCGGCGCGGGGCAGGGGCGGGCGCGCGCGGCGCCGGCGCGGCCGGCTTGGGCGCGGCGGCGACGGGGGCGGCGGCAGCCTTGACCTCGGGCGCTTCGGCCGGCGCCTCTCCGGGCTTGGCGAGGATGCGGCGCTTCTTGACTTCGACCACCACGGTGTTCGAACGGCCGTGGCTGAAGCTCTGCTTCACCTTGCCGGTTTCGACCGTGCGCTTGAGGCCCAGCGGCGGCCGGGTTCCAAGCTTGGGCTTGTCGCTCTGGTCGGTCATGCGTTTCCTTCGTGTTCGAATGCGTCAGTCGATGCTGGCCCGCCGGCGTCGCCGCCGTCTAACCCAGCATCGGGATCAATGAAAGCGCGCCACCGGGCGATGGCGGTTGCCACGCGCCGGGCGGCGGCGGCGTCGGTCAGCGCGATATGTACCACATTTTCGCGGCCCAGGGCCATCGACAAGATGGGGCGGTCTTCGGGGAAAACCAGGCCCGCCTCGGGCCCGCCCCCGACCCGCCAGGCCTGGTCGAGCTTGCGGTTGCCGTCGTCGCTGGCGTCGGCGGCGTGAATCAGCAGGTGGACCTGGCCGGCGCGAGCGGCTTGCTCGATCCGCTCGGATCCGGTCAGCAGCGCCCCGCCGCGCGCTTCAAGGCCGAGCCGGTCGAGCGCCGCCTGGCGAAGCGCGGCTTCGATCCGCGCCCCCAGGTCAGCCGGGATGGCTAGTGACTGGTTCTTGAAGGCGCGGGTCAGCGCGCCCTTGAGCTTGCCCTTGGCATTGGCCTCGTCGAGCGCCTTGCGGCCGACCCCGATCCACGCGCCGCGGCCGGGCGCCTTGGCCCGCACGTCGGGCCCGACTTCGCCGTCGGGGCCAAGCGCGAGCCGGATCAACTCCTCACGCGTCGCGGCACGGCGCGTCAGGACGCACGTCCGCTCGCTGTCGGTTACGCCAGGATTTGCAGTCCGCGTGTCATTCTGGGGATTCCGCAACAGCGTCCTCCCCAGTGTCTGCGGCCGGCGTGTCGGCGGCGGCGGATGCGTCATCCTCGAACCAATGTGCGCGAGCGGCCATGATCATCTCATTGCCCTGCTCTTCGGTGAGGTTGTAGTCGGCGAGCACGCCGCCCTTGTCCTCGGAACGGTTGCTTTCGACCCGGCGGCGCGGCTCGACCCGCTTTTTCTGGATGAGTTCGTCGGTGGCGAGGTCGGCGAGGTCGTCGAGGGTCAGGATCTTGGCCTTGCCCAATGTCACCAGCATCGCTTCGGTCATGTAGGGCAGTTCGGCCAGCGCGTCGTCGACGCCCATCGCCCGGCGGGTTTCACGCGACGCCGCCTCGCGCCGCTCGAGCGCTTCGCCGGCGCGGTTCTGCAGCTCGCCCGCGATATCGTCGTCGAGGCCCTCGATCGAGGCGATTTCGTCGCTTTCGACATAGGCCACTTCCTCAAGGCTGGTGAAGCCTTCGGCGACCAGCAACTGAGCGAGCGTCTCGTCGACGTCGAGTTCGGTCTGGAACAAGCTCGAACGCTCGACGAATTCGCGCTGGCGCTTCTCGCTGGCGTCGGCCTCGGTCAGGATGTCGATCTGCGAATTGGTCAGCTGGCTCGCCAGGCGGACGTTCTGCCCGCGGCGGCCAATAGCCAGGCTCAACTGGTCGTCGGGCACGACCACCTCGATGCGGCTTTCCTCCTCGTCGATCAGAACGCGGCTGACGGTGGCCGGCTGGAGCGCGTTGACGACGAACGTCGCGGTGTCCTCGCTCCACGGGATGATGTCGATCTTCTCGCCCTGCATTTCCTGGACGACCGCCTGGACGCGGCTGCCCTTCATGCCGACACAGGCGCCAACCGGATCGATCGAGCTGTCATAGCTGATGACGCCGATCTTGGCCCGGCTGCCCGGGTCGCGGGCGGCGGCCTTGATCTCGATGATGCCGTCGTAGATTTCGGGCACTTCCTGCGCGAACAACTTCTTCATGAAGTCGGGGTGGGCGCGCGACAGGAAGATCTGCGGGCCGCGCACTTCGCGGCGAACCGACAGGATCAGGCTGCGGATGCGGTCGCCGACGCGGACCATTTCGCGCGGGATCTGCTGGTCGCGGCGGATGACGCCCTCGGCCCGGCCAAGGTCGACGACGACATGGCCGAACTCGACGCGCTTGACGACGCCGGTGATGACTTCGCCGCCGCGCTCCTTGAATTCCTCATACTGGCGCTCGCGCTCGGCGTCGCGGACCTTCTGGAAGATGACCTGTTTGGCGGCCTGGGCGGCGATGCGGCCGAATTCGATCGGCGGCAGCGGGTCGACGATGAAGTCGCCCATCGCGGCGTCTTGCTTGAGCTTCTGCGCGCCCTTCAGGTCGATCTGCTTGAAATAGTCCTCGACCTCTTCGACCACTTCCACGACGCGCCACAGGCGCAGGTCGCCGGTGACCGGGTCAAGCTTGGCGCGGATGTCGTTCTCGGCGCCATAACGGGCGCGGGCGGCGCGCTGGATGGCGTCTTCCATCGCTTCGATGACGATGCCGCGGTCGATCAGTTTCTCGCGCGCGACGGCGTCGGCGATGGCCAGCAGTTCGGCCCTGTTGGCGGTCGGGGCGCCGGTGGCGGCGGGGGCGGCGGTGGCCATGGTGTTCAACCTTCCGTCTTGATGATGTCGGCGCCCTCATGGCTGAGCGGCGCGGTGGCGTTGATGAGCTTGTCGGTCAAGAGCAGCTTGGCGCTGGCAACCTGGCCGAAGGGGATAGCGCGGGCGCCCTTGGGCGTCGCCAGCGAGATGGTGTCGCCGTCGATGCCGTCGATCACGCCCGACAATTGCTTGGCGCCGTCCAATGGCTCGGCCAGCTTGATACGGGCCTCGTGGCCGGCCCAGTCGGCGTAATCGGTGCGGCGGGTCAGCGGGCGGTCGATGCCGGGGGAGGAGACTTCGAGGCGGTAGGCGCCGTCGATCGGGTCGCGACCGGCCTGTTCCTCGCTATCGATGATGTCCGAAATGGTGCGCGACAGGTCGGCGCAATCGTCGATCGTCAGCTGGCGCGTATCGGGCCGCTCGGCCATCACCTGCAGCGTCGGGTCCGAGGTGCCGCCGATCATCGCCACGCGCACCAGCTCAAAGCCAAGCTGCCTGGCAGCGGGCTCGATCAGGCTGGAGAGGGCAGTGGTGTCGGTCAACCGGGATCCTTGAAATTCAAACCTTCTCCGCGCCGGACCGACCCCGGCCCGGCCCCAACGTCTTGACGATGTCGAGGAGAGATGAGGCGCATATAGGCGCGTCGCAGGAGAGTCGCAAGGCGCGAGTTAGCGCCCCAGCGCCTGGTTCTCCGCGCGGATCCGGACCGCGATGATCGCCAGGTTGAGCAGGGTGAAAATCACCGCCACCCGCCACAGGCCAAACACCAGGGGCAGCACCGCAATCTCGCCGATCACCACCAGATAATTGGGATGGTCGACGAACCGGTAGGGGCCGCGCGCAACGAGCGCTTCGCCAGGCAAGACGATGATCCGCGTGGTCCACCGATCGCCCAGCGTCCGCAGCACCCACACCCGTCCGGCCTCCAGCACGGCGAACAGGATGAGCATGGCAAGGTTGATCGGCCGCCCCGGCGCCAGCCACCACAAGGCGCCGAGCCATGCCGCGTGCAGCCCGACGATCAGCGGATAATGCAGGGGCGCCACCTCATGCCCGCCGGCCGCGAGCAGCCGCTTGGTATTGGCCCGCGCGATCGGCAGTTCGGCGACGCGCTGCAACGTCACGAAGGCGAGGATGGCGATCGACGGCCACAGCGGGGTCATGGGTCGAGCAGCAATCCGGCGCAGGTGAAGCCCGGCCCGAAGGCGGTCATCAGCGTCCGCTTCGGCAGCCCGCGCGCGATCAGCCGGTCGAGCACGAACATCACCGTCGGTGCGCTCATATTGCCCTGGTCGCGCAGCACGTCGCGCTCGAGGTCGAGAGTTCCGACGGCCAGATCGAGCGCGCTTTCGATGGCGTCGATCACCTTGACCCCACCGGGGTGGCAGCAGAAGCGGTCGATGCTGGCGCGGTCGGTGCCAAGGTCGCCCAGCATGGCGTCGACCGCCCCCGCCAGCTCGGCTTCGACGAACGGCGGGATGGCGCGGTCGAACACCACCGCCAGCCCGGGGTCCTCGACCCGCCAGCCCATGATGCCGAGCGTGTCAGGCCACATCCGCTCGCCCGCGCCGGCTATGGTCGCCCTGCGATCGCCCGCGCTCGACACGACTGCCGCGGCGGCGCCGTCGCCGAACAGGGCGGTGGCGACGATCGCCGCCGGCTCGTCGCTGTCGAGGCGGATCGAGATCGAGCAGGTCTCGACCGTGACGAACAACCAATGGCTGCCCGGCTCGGCGGCCGCCATCCGCGCCGCGGCAGCGAGGCCGCTGACGCCCCCGGCGCAGCCGAGTCCGAACACCGGCAGCCGGCGGACGTCGCGCCTCAGGCCCAGCGTCGGGCCGTTGCGCGCGTCGAGGCTGGGCGTCGCGATGCCGGTCGAGGAGACGGTGACGACCCCGTCGATGCGGTCGGGGGTCAGCCCGGCGCGCTCGATCGCCCCGCGCGCCGCCTCGATGAACAGCGCATCGGCGGCCTCCAGATAGACGCGGTTGCGCTCGGCCCAGCCATGACTTTCGCCGTACCAGGCCTTGGGCGCGACAATCGCCCGCTGATCGATCGCGGCATTGTCGAATACGCCCGACAATCGGTCGAACAACGCCCGACGTCCGCGAAACAGCTCCCGCCCGATCGCCTTGGCTTCGGCCTGGGCGATGCGATAGGGTGGCACTGCGGTGGCAAGGGAGAGAAGGCCGACGCTGTTCAACCGCAATCCTTAGATGGCGGGACGGAGCCTTCGCCCGTCCGGCATTGTTCTGCCCCTGAAGATGGAGTGATCCTATGGCCCACCGGCTTTTGCAAGCGATGCTTTTGGCTAGCGCGATCGTTGCCGGGTGCCAAGCGCGGCCGGCCGGCCAAGCCGTAGCGGCAGGCGATGCCGCGCCGCCGTTCACCGTCACTTCGGTCGCCAGCTTCTCGACCCCGTGGGCGATGGCGTTCCTTCCCGGCAGCGGGGTTCCGCTGACCGGCATGGCCTTGTTGACCGAGCGCGAAGGCCGCTTGTGGGTGGTCGATACCGCGACCGGCGCCAAGCAGGCGGTGAGCGGCGTCCCGGCGGTTCATGACGAAGGGCAGGGCGGGCTCGGCGACGTTGTCGTCCACCCCGATTTCGCCGGCAACCAGCGCGTCTATCTGAGCTTCGTCGAGGCCGGCCCCGACGGCACCAGCGGTGCGGCGCTCGGCTATGGCCGGTTGATCCTCGGCAACGGCCCGCCGCGGCTCGACAGGTTCAGGATCATCTGGCGGCAAAGCCCCAAGGTGACGGGCAGCGGCCACTTCTCCCACCGCATCGCCTTTGGGCCGGACGGCTACCTCTATCTGAGCTCGGGCGAACGGCAGAAATTCGACCCGGCGCAGGATTTGTCCGTCAATCTCGGCAAGGTGCTGCGGCTGACCAACGAGGGGGCGCCGGCACCGGGCAATCCATGGGCGTCGCGCGGCGGAGCCACCGCGCAGATCTGGACGTTGGGGCACCGCAACCTCCTTGGGCTGGCGTTCGACGCCGGCGGGCGATTGTGGGAGACCGAGATGGGACCGATGGGCGGTGACGAACTCAACCTCATCGTGGCGGGCAAGAATTACGGCTGGCCGCGCGCCTCGAACGGCAGCCACTACGACGGCCGCGACATCCCCGATCACCGCCCCGGCGACGGCTATGAGGCCCCCAAGGCTTGGTGGAACCCGTCGATCTCGCCCGCTGGCCTGCTCATCTATGGCGGCGGCAAATTTCCTGGCTGGAAGGGCGACGCGCTGATCCCCGCGCTGTCGGGCGAGGCGCTGCTCCGCGTCCATCTCGACGGCGAGAAGGCGACCAAGGCCAACCAGTGGCCGATGGGCGCGCGCATCCGCGCCGTCGACGAAGGTCCCGGCGGCAGCGTTTTCCTGCTCGAGGACGGCGGCCGCCTCCTCCGCCTCGATCCGGTAGCGGCGCGGCCTTGACCGTCGCCTTGGTCACCGGCGGAGAGTCCGGCATCGGCGCCGCCACCGCGCGCCGTCTCGCCGCCGCCGGCGCGGATGTCGCCATCACCTACTTCGCCGACAAAGCGAGCGCCGACACCGTCGTCACCGATATCGAGGCCGCCGGCCGCCGCGGCCTGGCGGTGCAGTGCGATGTCGCCGCGGAGGTGGCGGTCGAGGCGCTGTTTGGCGCGGTCGAGGCAGCGTTCGGCCCGGTCGACTGGCTGGTCAATTCGGCCGGCATTAACATGCGCGGCATCCCGATCGCCGAGATGGACCTCGCCACGTGGCAGCGGACTATCGCCACCGATTTGACCGGTGCCTTCCTGACCTGCCGTCAGTTCGTCCGCGGGCTCGGCGCGGCGGGGCGCGGGCGGATCGTCAATATTTCCTCGATTCACGAGCGGGCGCCGCGCCCCGGCGGGGCGGATTATGATTCGGCCAAGGGCGGCTTGTCGCAGCTCACGGCGACGCTGGCGCTTGAGCTGGCGCCGCGCGGAATCGCGGTCAACGGGGTCGCGCCCGGGATGATCCTGACGCCGATGAACCAGTCGGCGCTCGATCATCCCGCCGAGCTGAAGACCAAGCAAGCCGCGATCCCGTGGGGCCGCGCCGGCCGTCCCGACGAAGTTGCCGACCTGGTGGCATTTCTGCTGTCGCCCGCGGCCGACTATATCACCGGGGCGACGGTGGTCATCGACGGTGCGCTGTCCCTCACCGTTGCCGTGGGAGCCTGAATCGATGGTGGAGTATGTCGTCGAGGCGCTGGCGGATGTCAGCCTGGCCTGTGACGAACCGTTGAAGTCGATGGACTGGATGAGCCCGTTCGTGTGGCGCGACGGGGCGATCCTGTCGATGATGATGCGCGGCGTGCCCAACCCGCTTGGCCCCAACGACCCGACCGGCGTCATCTGGCGCGGCCAGTCGCGCGACGGGCTGACCTTCGTCATCGATCCGCGCCCGGCAATCGCGCCCGGGCCCAAGGACATCGACGCCGGCGGGGTCGAGGATCCGACGGTCCAGGTCACCCGCGATGGGCTGACCGTCTATTACACCGGGGTCGAGCGCGGCCGCCGCCAGGGCGCCTTGCTCGCCGCCAGCGGCGCCGATGCCGAGCGGCTGGCCAAGCAGGCGGTCGAGCTCAAGGCGCCGGACGGCCAGGGCAACATCAAGGAAGCCACCCTGGCCCAGGCGCCCGACGGCAGCTGGCGGCTGTTCTACGAATTCGCCCGCGAGGATTCGTCGCGCATCGGCATGGCCCAGGCCGACTCGATCGGCGATGCCTGGACTCCAGTGTCCGAACCGGTACCGATCCGCCCCGGCAGCTGGGACAATTGGCATTTATCGACCGGCCCGATCGTCTCGGTCCCGGGCCGCGACCCGGTGATGTTCTACAACGGCGCGACCCACGACGCGCGCTGGCGGATCGGCTGGGTCAGCTTCAATGCCGATTTCACTGCGGTGACCGATCGCTCGATCGAACCGATGCTGTCGCCGCCGCCGGCGACCGATCGCGCCGCCACCGACATCGCCTTCGCCGGCTCGGCGATCGTCGCCGACGACGGCTGCATCCACCTTTATTATTCGCTCGAAGACCGCCGCCTGGCGCGGGCCGTCGTCCGCGCGCTAGACTGATCAGCGGCGGCGATAGCGGAACTGGTGCGGCACGCGCCCCTCGCGCCGTGCCTTGGCGGCGTAGCGCGTTTCGGGCCAGCCCGAGGGGTAGTCGAGCCACGCATCGGACGCCGCATCGACCCATTCAAACACCTCGCGATGGCGGGCCATGACCATCAGCATCCACTCCAGGTAGACCGGATGGTCGGTCGCCACGCGTAGCTCTCCGCCGGGCTTCAATTTGGCGGCGATCAGCGCCAGCGGCCCGTCATTGACCATCCGCCGTTTGGCGTGGCGCGCCTTGGGCCACGGGTCGGGGTGGAGCAGGTAGACCATCGTCAGCGCCCCGTCGGGCACCCGCTGCAGCACCTCGAGCGCGTCGCCCATGTGCAGCCGGACATTGGCCAGTCCCTGGTCGCGGACATGGCCGAGCATCGCCGCCACCCCGTTGAGGAACGGCTCGCAGCCGATGAAGCCGTGGTCAGGCAACAAGTCGGCGCGAAAGGCGAGGTGCTCGCCCGATCCGAAACCGATCTCGAGATGCAGCGGGCGCCCCGAATCCCTGGCATCACCGAACAGGCGTCCGCTCGTCACCGCGCCGTCGTCGGG
This sequence comes from Sphingomicrobium sp., assembly GCA_039929125.1. Taxonomy (GTDB): domain Bacteria; phylum Pseudomonadota; class Alphaproteobacteria; order Sphingomonadales; family Sphingomonadaceae; genus Sphingomicrobium. The sequence continues at coordinate 57,432 of JBDSRV010000006.1, read as the reverse complement.
CACGGCAATCGCCGGCAACAACGTCTCGACCAGCGCCGCTTGCCCCTGGCGAAGCTTGTGCCCGCTGGATCGTCCGTAGAGCCGGTTGAGCGTGAGGGGGTCGCCGATTGCCATCGGGGGCGCGACTAGTCGCTGGCACCGCGATCCGCAAACCCTTCTCGGCGCGCTCATTTTTTCGCTTCGCCCGGATACGGCGCGGGCGCGGCACGTTTGCCTTCGCACATCCTCATAGCGGAGCCGCGTCATGTCCAAGCCTTCGACCCCTTCGACCAGCACCACGCCCGGCAACGGCGGCGAGCCCCATCAATCGGGCGGCGGGCTGACGACCAACTTCGGCGTGCCAGTCAGTGACAATCAGAACAGCCTCAAGGCGGGCGCGCGCGGGCCGACATTGCTCGAGGATTTCGTCCTTCGCGAAAAGATCTTCCACTTCGACCATGAGCGCATCCCCGAGCGGATCGTCCATGCTCGTGGGTCGGGCGCGCACGGGGTATTCGAGGCGACCGCCGACATCAGCGACCTGACCAAGGCCGCGGTGTTCAAGAAGGGCAGCAAGACCGAAACCTTCGCCCGCTTCTCGACCGTCGCCGGGGGCGCTGGATCGGTCGACACCCCGCGCGATGTGCGCGGCTTCGCGGTCAAATTCTACACGCCTGAGGGCAATTGGGATCTGGTCGGCAACAACATCCCGGTGTTCTTCATCCAGGACGCGATCAAGTTTCCGGACCTCATCCACTCGGTCAAGATGGAGGCCGACAAGGGCTATCCGCAGGCGGCCAGCGCGCACGACACCTTCTGGGACTTCATCAGCCTCATGCCCGAAGCGACGCACATGGTGATGTGGGCGATGAGCGACCGCACGCTGCCCCGATCGCTGAGGACGATGGAAGGGTTCGGAGTCCACACCTTCCGCCTGGTCAACGCGGCGGGCAAATCGACCTTCGTCAAATTCCTCTGGAAGCCCGTGCTGGGGATGCAGTCGACCTGCTGGGATGAGGCGGTCAAGATCGCCGGGGCCGACCCCGACTACCACCGCCGCGACCTCTTCGAAGCGATCGACAGCGGCGCCTTCCCCGCCTGGGACCTCGCCATCCAGACGTTCGACGAGGCGTTCGCCGCCAAGCAGCCCTACGATGTCCTCGATGCGACCAAGCTGATCCCCGAGGAAGTGCTCGCGCCCCGGGTCATTGGCCGGCTGACGCTCAACCGCAACGTCGACAATTTCTTCGCCGAGACCGAGCAGGTCGCGTTCCTGCCGTCGAACGTCCCGCCGGGGATCGACTTCTCCAACGATCCTTTGCTGCAGGGGCGGTTGTTCTCCTATCTCGACACGCAGAAGTCGCGGCTGGGCACGACCAATTTCCACCAGATCCCGATCAATGCCCCCAAATGCCCGTTCGCCAACATGCAGCGCGACGGGATGATGCAGACGATGGTCCCCACCGGGCGCGCCAATTACGAACCCAATTCGCTTGGGCAAAATGGCGAGGACGGCGGCCCGCGCGAGAGCGAGCAGGGCTTCCGCACGGTCGCGATCAACGACGAGCGCAACGACGCTTCGGAGAAGTTGCGCGTCCGCGCCGAGACCTTCGCCGACCATTACAGCCAGGCGCGCTTGTTCTTCCGCTCGCAGGCCCCGATCGAGCAGGCGCACATCGCCTCGGCGTTCACGTTCGAACTGTCGAAGGTGATGCTCGAACCGGTGCGCTTGAGGATGCTCGCCAACCTCCGCAATGTCGACGAAGATCTGGCCAAACGGGTCGCGGCGGGCCTCGCCATGGACCTGCCCGCGGCGAGCAAGCCGGCCAAGGCGCCGGTCGACATGAAGCCGTCGGACGCTTTGTCGATCGTCAAGCAGGGCGATCCGCCGATGACCGGCCGCAAGGTCGCGATCCTGTTCGACGAAGGCTCAGACAAGGCGGCGATCGACGGCCTCAAGGCGGCGGTCGAGAAGGCCGGCGGGTCGGTGTTCACCGTCGCGCCCAAGGTCGGCGGGCTGAAGCTCAAGGGCGGCACGATGAAGGCCGACGGGCAGCTCGCCGGCTCGCCCTCGGTGCTGTTCGACGCGGTGGCGTTGGTGCTGACAAGCGACGCCGCCGCAAAACTGACGATGGACAGCGCCGCGGTTGATTTCGTCGCCAACGCCTTCGTCCACGTCAAGACGATCGGCTGCGACGATCATGCCAAGGCGCTGCTCGACCGGGCAGGGGTCAGGAAGGACGCCGGCGTCGTCAGCTTCGCCGACTTCCCCAAGGTCGCCCCCAAGCGCCACTGGGATCGCGAGCCGAAGGTGCGGACGCTGGCCTAGGGCGTCAGGTGCCAATGATGCTCGAGGCCGCGATCACGAACCAGCTGGACATGGCGAGAGTCGCGGCTCCAGCGCCAAGCTGGACCCAATTGCGGGCCGACAGGATCGCGACCAGCGTCACGCTGAGTTCGGCGGCGCTCACGACCAGATCGCTCTGCCAATGGTCATAGCCCGCGTACAAACCATTGGCGACGTTGGAGAAGATCGCGACGATTTCGAGTAGCACGAGCGGTGCCAGGTAGCGGCGCCGCTCGTCCGCATGAAACGCCTCCAGGTCGAGCACCGCGCCCGTGTCGACCTCGGGCGTGATGAACACGCAAAAGACATAGTTGAGCAGGGCGAACGCGAAGTTGCTCAACACCAGCCAGCTGGTCCACGTCGACGCGTCGCGCATTTGCCAAAAGGATGCCAGATTCCCGATCGTCAGGAACAGCGCCGAGACCGCCCACATGAGGTGCGGCAGCGACCATTTGATCGCGCTTGCATGGCGCAGCGCCATTGCCCAGCCACCGACCAAATGGGTCAGCGCCAGCGAAAGCATCAGCGCATAGAGGAAGAAGACGAATTCGAACGGCGTCATCGGCGCGGCTCCCGTTGGTCGGAACCGCGCCGGACGATCACGCCAGCGCCGCCTTCAGTTCGTCGCCGAGGTCGGTCTTTTCCCACGGGAACAGGTCGCCCTCGGGCTTGCGGCCGAAATGGCCGTAGGCCGCGGTCGGCGAATAGATCGGCTTGTTGAGCTGCAAGTGGGTGCGGATGCCGCGCGGGGTCAGCCGGCCGAGCTTGTCGATCGAGTGGATCGCCTGCTCCAGCTGGTCGTCGCCGACCGTCCCGGTGCCGTGGCTGTCGACGTACAGCGACAAGGGCTCGCTGACCCCGATGGCATAGGCCAGCTGGATGGTGCAGCGGGTGGCGAAGCCGGCGGCAACGATGTTCTTGGCGAGGTAGCGCGCCATGTAGGCGGCCGAGCGGTCGACCTTGGTCGGGTCCTTGCCACTGAACGCCCCACCGCCATGCGGCGCCGCGCCGCCATAAGTGTCGACGATGATCTTGCGCCCGGTCAGCCCGGCGTCGCCATCGGGGCCGCCGATCTCGAAGCTGCCGGTCGGGTTGATGTGAAAGACGGTTTCCTCGCCGATCAGCGCGGCCGGCAAGATATCGCCGACGACGCGCTTCACATAGGCATGAAGCTCGGCCTCCTGGTCGCCCTGGTCGTAGCCCTTGGCGTGCTGGGTCGAAACGACGATCGCGGTCGCCGCGACCGGCTTGCTCTCTTCATAGCGCAGGGTGACCTGGCTCTTGGCATCGGGCTCGAGGAACGGGGCGGTGCCGTCGTGGCGGTCGGCGGCCATCCGCTCGAGGATCTTGTGGCTGTAGTAAAGCGTGGCGGGGAGCAGTTCCGGAGTCTCGTCGCTGGCATAACCGAACATGATGCCCTGGTCGCCGGCGCCTTCGTCCTTGTTACCCGATGCATCGACGCCCTGGGCGATATGCGCCGACTGGCCGTGGAGCTTGTTCTGGAAGGTCAGCGTCTCCCAGTGGAAGCCTGCCTGCTCATAGCCGATGCGCTTGACCGTCGCGCGCACCGCCTGCTCGATCCGCTCGGGAATGCCGTCAGCCCACTGGTCGTTCTCGTAAATCCCCTTGCCGCGGATTTCCCCGGCGAGCACCACCAGCTGGGTCGTGCACAGGGTCTCACAGGCGATCCGCGCCTCGCTGTCGATGCCCAGGAACAGGTCGACGATGGCGTCGCTGATCTGGTCGGCGACCTTGTCGGGATGGCCTTCGGACACCGATTCGGAGGTAAACAAATAGGAGCTGCGCATGAGCGGCGATCGTCCTTCAGGGATATAAGGAATCGTTTATATGGCCGCGCTGTAGCGGCGCCGCCGGTCGAGCGCAATCGCCGCGATGAGGAGCAGGAAGGCCAGGGTAAGCGGGATGAGGTTGCCGGCCCGCGCGAACGGCGTCAGGCCGATGGCGGGCGGGGGCAATGCGCCGCGGATGGTGCCCGCCCGGCGCCACGGCAGCGCCGCGATCAGCGACCCGTCGGCGCCGACCAAAGCGCTGATCCCGGTCGGCGTGGCGCGGATGACCGGAATGCCTTCCTCAGCCGCGCGGAGGCGTCCCTGGGCGAGGTGCTGCGGCGGGCCCCAGCGGCCGAACCAGGCGTCGTTCGACGGGTTGAACAGGAAATCGGGCCGGTTGTGGCGGTCGACCACGTCGCCCGAAAAAATGATTTCGTAGCACAATTGGAAGCCGACCTTGCCCCAGTTGCCGGGCAGCGTGATCGTCCGCGGCCCCGGCCCGGCGGCGAAGTCGATGTCGCCCGGCGCCAGCCGCGACAGGCCGATCGCCGACAGCACCGGCCGCATCGGCAAATATTCGCCATATGGCACCAGATGCGCCTTGTCGTAGCGGCCGAACACCCGCCCGAGCGGCCCCAGCACGAACACGCTGTTAGTCGCGCCGTCGACCGTTCGCCGGTCGCGTGCGCTGAACGACAGGCCGCCGGTAAGCAGCAAATCGTCGGGGCCGAGCGTCCGCGTCGCCTGCAACCGCTGGTCGGTGACGAAGGCTTCGGATCCGGCGCGGCCGTCCTCGAGCGGGTCGGTCACCGCCGCTTCGGGCCAGAACACCAGTTCGCTGACCGGGCGCCCGACGATCGACAGGCTAGCCAGGCGATCGGCGGCGACGCGGTCGAAGCCCTCGCGCCATTTGTCCTGCTGACCGATGTTCGGCTGGACGATCCGCACCGGCCGGATGACCGATGGAGCCGCGATTTTTGGCATCGGGACGAGGGCGACCAGCACGATCCCGGCGGCAATCCCGGCGACCGCCTTGGCCCGGGCCTTGGCGGCCAGCCACAACGCCCCGCCGATCAGCACGACCAGCGCCGACAGCCCATAGGTCCCCACCGCCCCGCTGGCCCGCAGCAGCGGCGTATCGACCAGCACCGCGCCGACCGGGTTCCAGGCGAAGCCGGTGAAGATTGTAGCGCGAAGCCACTCGCTGATCGTCCAGCCCCCGGCCAGCGCCAGCACCAGCGCCACCCGCCGCCCGCGCCCGAACCGCCAGGCGAGGCCGGCGGCGATCATCGGGTAAACCGCGAGGTACAGGCTGAGCAGGACCACCGCGACCCAGCCGAGCCACGCCGGCATTGCGTGCTGATAAGTGAACGCAGTGGCGATCCAGTTGAGCCCGACGCAAAATTGCCCGACCCCGAACCCCCAACCGATCAGCAGCGCCCGGCGCAGCGTCGGCGCCCGCGCGATCATCTCGCACAAGCCGGCGAACGCCAGCACCATCAGCGGGCCGAGCGCGAATGGCTGGAACGCAAAGGCCGACGCGGCGCCGGCGAGCAGGGGGATCAGGAAATTCATGTCACCGCCCTATCCGCTCGTCCCGAGCGAAGTCGAGGGGCGTGTCTCGACTTCGCTCGACACGAACGGCTTACTTTGACGCCATCTTGGGGGCGGCAACAGCGCTCGAACTTACCCGCCAGACCTTGCCGCCGACATCGTCGGCCACCAGCAGGCTGCCGTCCTTGGCGATCTGCAGCCCGACGGGTCGGCCATAAGCGACATCGCCGACGCGAAAGCCGGTCAGGATCGGGATCGGCAGCGCGCCCGGCGCCGGCATCGCCCCGGCAAAGGGCACGAACACCACCTGGTACCCGCTGGCCGGCTTGCGGTTCCAGCTGCCATGTTCGCCAACGAATGCGCCCGCGGCGAATTGCGCGCCCAGCGTCTGCCCGGCGGCGAACGTCAAACCGAGCGCGGCCACGTGCGGGCCGAGCGCATAATCGGGCGCGATCGCCTTGGGCACCAGCGCCGGGTTGGGCGGCGGCCGCGTATCGACGTTCTGCCCATAATAACTGAACGGCCAGCCATAGAAGCCGCCGGGCCGGACCGACGTCAGATAATCCGGGACGAGGTCGTTGCCCAATTCGTCGCGCTCATTGGCGACCAGCCACAGCGCCCCGCCGGCCGGGTTCCACGCCAGACCGACCGGGTTGCGCAGGCCGCCGGCCTGGATGCGGTAGGCGCCGCTCTTCGGATCGATCTGCCACACCGCGGCGCGGCCCTTCTCCATCTCCAGCCCGTTTTCGCCGACATTGCTGTTCGACCCGACCCCAACGTAAAGAAAGCGGCCATCGGGCGAGGCCAGCAGCGACTTGGTCCAGTGGTGGTTGTAGCCCGACGGCAGCGGCGTCACGAGCCGTGGCTTGGCGGTGATTTTCGTCTCCCCCGGGGTGAACGGGAAAGCCACCAGCCCATTGGCGTTGGCGACGAACAATTCGCCGCCGATCACCGCCATGCCGAATGGCGACACGAGGTCATGGTCGATCAGCACGGTCTTGGTTTCAGCGACGCCGTCGCCGTCGGCGTCGCGCAGCAGGATGATGCGGTTGGCGCTCGGCTTCGCGCCCGATCCCGCCTTGCTCATCAGCATCTTCTGGATCTTGCCCTTGATCGTCCCGCCGGTGTGGTCGGTGCCGGGGCTCTGGCTCTCGGCGGCGAGGATGTCGCCGTTGGCAAGACGATAGATCCACCGCGGATGGTCGAGCCCGCCGGCGAATTCATTGACCTTGAGGCCCGCGGCGGCGGTCGGCATCTGCCCCGCCGGCCAGCCTTTGGCGTCGGCGACGTTGACCGTTGGGATCAGCCGCGATTGCACCGCGACCAGCTTGGGATGGGGGCCGACGAAGTCCTCGAACCTGGCGGTCGACGGGGACGTGCCGCAGCCGGCGACGGCCAGGCCAAGCGCGGCAACGGAGATAGACATAGCGAGACGCATGGCGGACCGGCCTTTCGCATGAGGGCGAATGAGTGGCGGTTAAACTCCCCGCATCGCGCTTTGTGCCTAAGCCGGGTCGCCCGCCTGGTCGGCCGGCGCGTGGAGCCGCAGCCGGATCATCCTCCGCGCGTCGGCCTCGACGCATTCGATCCGCCAGCCCGATGGATGCTCGACCGATTCGCCGGGGCTGAGCAACCGCCCGGCCAGCAGGAACGTCAGCCCGCCGAGCGTATCGACCTCGTCGTCGACCGCGACCAGCCGCGCGTCGACGTCGCGCGCGACCTCGTCGAGCTCGGCCCGCGCGTCGGCTTCCCAGATGCCGTCGTCGAGTAATTTGAGATCGGCGACTTCCAATTCGTCATGCTCGTCCTCGATCTCGCCGACGATTTCCTCGACGACGTCCTCGATCGTCACCAGGCCCTCGGTCCCGCCGAATTCGTCCACCACGATCGCCAAGTGGATCCGCCCAGTCCGCATCCGCGCCAGCAGGTCGATCACGCCCATCGATTCGGGAACGAACAAGGGCGTCCTCAGCAGCCCTTCGATCGAGCGGTCGCGGGTGGCATCGAACTGCGCCTTGAACACGTCCTTGATGTGAATCATCCCGATCACTTCGTCGAGCCCGTCGCCGGTCACCGGCAGGCGGCTATGCTCGGCGTCGGCGAAGGCGGCGATGAGGTCGTCGAAGCCGATCGTCCGCGGCACCGCGATGATGTCGCCGCGGGTCACCGCGATATCGCCCGCGGTACGGTCGCCGAAGTGCAGCAGGTTGCGCAGCATCTGCCGCTCGAGCCCGCTCAGGTCGCCGCGTTTCTCCTTGCCGGTCTCGGCCTCGTCGATGGCATCCTCGATCTGGTCGCGCAGCGTGGTGTCGTAATCCTCGCCGAAAATCAGCGCGCGCATTCCCCGCCACAGCCGGGATCCGCCTTCCTCGTCGCTCCGCGTCGCCATCAGCGTGCCGCCTGATAAGGGTCGGCGATGCCCAGCCGCGCCAGCGCGCGCACCTCGCGCGCCTCCATGTCGCCGGCGCCGGCATCGTCGAGATGGTCGTAACCGAGCAGGTGAAGCGTGCCGTGGACCATCAGATGCGCGGCGTGCTGGTCGATCGGGATCGCCTTGTCGGCCGCCTCGGCGGCGCACACCCCGCGGGCCAGGATGATGTCGCCGAGCATCAGCTCCGGCCCCGCGCTGGCGGGTTCGGCCAGGGCCTCGGGCCCGGTCATTGGGAAGGACAATACGTTGGTCGGCTGATCCTTGCCGCGCCATTCGGCGTTCAGCGCATGGACCTCGGCGTCGGTCCCAAGCCGCAGCGAAATCTCGACCGCGCGGCCGCTGTCGCCGAGCTGGGGGAAGGCGCTTTCGGCGATCGCCGCCTCGGCCGCCGCCTGCGCCAGGCGAGGCCAGTCGCTGCAACTGTCCCACTCCGGATCGGCATCAAGGGCAACTTCGACGATCAATTGCCCGGCCCCTCATAGGCTTCGACGATTTTCCCGACCAGGGGATGGCGGACGACGTCGGCGGCGCTGAAGCGGATCATCGACAGCTTGGGAATCCCCTCCAGCTTGGCGACCGCATCGTTGAGTCCCGAGTCGACCCCGCGCGGCAAGTCGGTTTGGTTGGGGTCGCCGCAGATCACCATCCGCGCGCGCATGCCGAAGCGGGTCAGGAACATCTTCATCTGCGCTGGGGTGGTATTCTGCGCCTCGTCGAGGATGATGAAGGCGTCGCTCAATGTCCGTCCGCGCATGAACGCGATCGGCGCGATCTCGATTTCGCCCGACGCAATCCGCCGCTCGACCTGCTCGGTCGGCAGCATGTCGTAGAGCGCGTCGTAGAGCGGGCGGAGATAGGGATCGACCTTCTCCTTCATGTCGCCGGGCAGGAAGCCCAATCGCTCGCCGGCCTCGACCGCCGGGCGCGACAGGATCAGCCGGTCGACCTGGCCCGAAATCAGCATCGCCACCGCCTGCGCCACCGCCAGGTAGGTCTTGCCCGTCCCCGCCGGCCCCAGCGCGAAGATCATGTCGTCCCGCGCCAGCGCCTCCATGTACTGGGTCTGGATCGTCGACCGTGGGACGATCGTCTTCTTGCGCGTGCGGATCATCACGCGGGGCGGGGAGGCGACGTCCTTGGCGATGATGCCGTCGAGCGCGGGCTGCGCGGCCATGCCGAGCAACGCTTCGACCGCCGCCGAATCGACGTCATGGCCCTGGTCGAGCCGGTTGTAGAGGCCGACCAGCACATCGCGCGCCCGGGCCGCCGATTCCGCCTCGCCCTCGATCATCACGCGGTTGCCGCGGGCGGCGATGTGTACGCCGAGCCGGTCCTCGATCATCACCAGGTGGCGGTCGTAATCGCCGAACAACGGCCCGAGCAGATACGGCTGGTCGAACGTCAGCTCGAGCTGGGCCCGGCCTTCGAGGAAGGTCGAGCCGGCGCGTTCGGCGGCGAGGTCTGGCTTGCGGCTCATCAGGCGGCTGCCGCGTGGGTGCGAAGAACACCGCCAAGGCTGTTGGGCAATGCGTGGGTGACGGTAACGTCGACCATCTCGCCGATCTTGGCGCCGGTCTCGACGAACACCGATTGCAGCCACGGGCTCTTGCCGATCATCTGGCCGGGCAGGCGCCCCTTGCGGTCGATGAGGATGGTCAGGTCCTTGCCCACGGTGTCGTGGTTGAAGGCGAGGCTATGCGTCGCGAGGCGGGCCTGGAGCCGCTGCAGTCTGTCGTCCATCACCTGAGGGTCAACCGCTCCTTCCATCGCCGCCGCCGGGGTGCCCGGTCGAGCGCTATATTTGAAACTATAGGCCGAAGCGTAACCGACCGCATCGACGATGGCGAGGGTATCGGTGAAATCTTCATCAGTCTCACCCGGGAAGCCGACGATGAAGTCGCCGGAGATGGCGATGCCGGGTCGCGCCGCGCGGACTTTCTCGATGTTTCGGAGGTAGCTTTCCGCCGAGTGGCTGCGGTTCATTGCTTTCAGGATGCGGTCGCTGCCCGACTGCACCGGCAAGTGGAGATAGGGCATCAACTTGTCGACCTCGCCGTGCGCGGCGATCAGGGCTTCGGTCATGTCGGCCGGGTGGCTGGTGGTGTAGCGGATACGCTCCAGCCCATCGATCTTCGCCAGCGCGCGGATCAGGATGTCCAAGCCACCTTGCCAGGCATTGACGTTCTGCCCGAGCAAGGTGATCTCGCGCGCGCCACCGTCGATCAGCGACTGCGCCTCGGCGACGATGTCGGCGGACGGCCGGCTGATCTCGGCGCCGCGGGTGTAGGGCACGACGCAGTAAGTGCAGAATTTGTCGCAGCCTTCCTGCACGGTCAAAAAGGCGCTCGGCCCGACCCGCCGCCGCGCCGGCAGCGCGGGGAACTTGGCAATCGCCGGCATGTCGGTGTCGACCGGCCGCTCGCCCCGCGCCGCCGCGGCGACCATCGCGGGCAGGCGGTGATAGGCTTGCGGGCCGACCACCAGGTCGATCATCTTCGACCGCCGCTGGGCCTCGCCGCCCTCGGCCTGGGCGACGCAACCGGCCAGGGCGATCAGCGGGCGGCTGCCGTCGTCGCGGCGCAGGCGGCCGATTTCGCTATAGGCGCGCTCGGCCGCGCGCTCGCGGATGTGGCAGGTGTTGAGCACGACCAGCTCGGCGTCCTCGCCGTCCTTCGCCGCGGCCATGCCCGACGAATCAAGCAGTTCGGCCATCCGCTCGCCGTCATAGACATTCATCTGGCAGCCGAAGCTTTTGACTCGGTAGGTCGTGGGAAGCTGGGTCATTTCGCGCGCCTATAGGGCTTGGGCGCCGCGCACGGAAGTCAGCGCCGCGGCCACCGCGTCGTGCGCCGCCCGGGCCAGCGCCTTGCGATCGTCCATCGGCGGCAGCGGACCCAGCAGGCGCAGCGTTACCGGGATCGTCCCGCGCCGCCCGAGCACCCGCATGAAGTTGGCCAGGCCCGCTTCGCCGCCGAACCAGCCGATGGCGTCGACCGCCTCGCCATAGTCGATCGCCACCGGCCGCACGTTGGTGCCTTGAGGCGGCGGCGCGACGGCGGCCAGCAGGGTCGAGAGGAACGGCAGCACGTGCCGCCCGTGGCTGGTCGTGCCCTCGGGGAACAAGGAAAGCGGCTGCGGCCCCGCCAGCCGCTCGGCGATGCGCCGCACCTGGCCATGGGCGTCGCCGCGCTCGGCCCGCTCGATGTAGAGCGTGTGGTTCTGGTCGGCCAGCCAGCCGACCAGGGACGCCTTGCCGATTTCCGCCTTCGACACGAACGCCGCGCCGGTCGCCCCGCCAAGGATGAGGATGTCGAGCCAGCTGACGTGATTGGCCAGCGCAAGCGTGTGCGGCGCCAGGGCTTCGCCCTCGATCGTCACCCGCGCCCCCGCGATCCGGGCCGCGGCGGCAAGGAACCGCGGCGGCCACGGCGACCGCTCGCGGGTGGCGCGGGCGATCAGGTGCGGCGGCAGATAGGCGAGGAACAGGCCGGCCAGCCGCGCGATCCGGCCCCACGCCCGCAGCCGCGACGGCGGCGGCTCAGCGATTGCGGGCGGTGGCGACGCCGTACAGCTCCATCCGATGGTCGACCAGGCGATAGCCGAGCTTCTCGGCGATCCGCCGCTGGAGCGCTTCCAATTCCTCGTCGACGAATTCGATGACCTGGCCGGTCTCGACGTCGATCAGATGGTCGTGGTGCGATTCCGACGCCGCTTCATACCGCGATCGCCCGTCGCCGAACTCATGCCGCTCGAGGATTCCGGCCTCCTCGAACAGGCGGACGGTGCGATAGACGGTAGCGATGGAGATGTTGGCGTCGATCGCCGCCGCCCTCTTGTGCAGCGTCTCGACGTCGGGATGATCCTCGCTGTCACCCAGCACGCGGGCGATCGTCCGCCGCTGCTCGGTGATGCGAAGGCCCTTGTCGGCGCACAATTGCTCGATGTCGATCTGGCGTTGCATGGGCAAAGTCTAGAGGGCCGAAGGACGAAAGGCCAGCCGTCATCCCGGGCTTGATCCGGGATCCACGAACACGGCGCATCGGCTATGCGCTCGTGTCCATGGATGCTGGACCTTGTGCAGGATGACGGCCAGGCGGCGCCTTACTTCTTGGTCGTCTTGCGGCGCTTGGTGCCCAGCCCGATCGCCTTGGCCAGCGCGCGGCGCTGCTCGGCGTAATTGGGGGCGACCATGGGATAGTCCGACGCCAGGCCCCACTTGGCGCGATACTGATCGGGGGTCAGCGAATAATGGGTCATCAGGTGGCGCTTGAGCATCTTCAACTTCTTGCCGTCCTCAAGGCAGACGATGTAGTCCGGCTTGATCGAAGAGCGGATCGGCACCCGCGGCTCGGGCTTGGCTTCGGGCGCCGACGACGGGCCCGACAGTCCAGCCAGCGCGCCGTGAACGTTCTGGATCAGTTGCGCAAGGTCGTTGACCGAAACGCTATTGTTGCTGACATGCGCCGCGACGATATCCGCCGTTAGGGTAATCAGCGTATCGTCAGACTGTTGATTGTCCATTAGAAATTCCCGAGCAAAATGTAGAAAAGGGGGCACCGTTTCGGTGCTCCTGACCGAAGGATATAGTAGGCGCTACTTGGCCGCAAGGTTGCAAATGCTAGACCGAAATTGCCTGATTCAGTCGGCCAGCACCAGCGTGATGGCGTCGTGATGCTGTCCATTCGGGCCGTGATAGTAATTCGCCCGGCGCCCTTCGGCGCGGAAGCCGGCGGCCTGGTACATCGCGATCGCCGGGTTGCCGGCGCGCACTTCAAGGTGAAGGCGATGCGCCCCGCCGGCCCGCGCGTCGGCGATGAAATCGTCGAGCAATGCCTGGCCGATCCCGCGCCGCTGCGCCCCGGGGGTCACCGCGATCAGCAGCAATTCGGCCTCATCGGCGACGTTGCGCATCAGCGAAAAGCCGAGCGGCGCGTCGCCCGCGTCGCCGGCCAGCCGCAGCTTGACCCCGCTCATCGGCAAGATCCCGGCGCATTGCGACCGTGTCCAGCGCTCGCCGAAGCAGGCATCGAACGCCGCGTTCATCACGCCGACCACCGCGTCGAGGTCGTCGGCGCCGCCTTGCCGGATGACGGCGGTGACGCTGGGCGAGGGGTCGGGCGACATCTGGCTGCTCATGCCGCGGCGGCCCTCGGCTTGGCGTCGGGGGCGCGGGCATAAGCGGGTTTGGGGTCGAGCGAGCGCAAGGCTTCGGGCAGGCGAAGCGCATTGGCGGCCGAGGGCAAGGCGTCGATCGCCTCGCCATGACCGCGCGCCGCGACCAGCGCCGCCGCGCCCGACCCGATAACGCGCCGCGCGCCGATGCGTAGCGCAGCGGCGGGCGGGGTCAGGCTCGCGACCTCGTCGAGCGGCATCAAGGTGCGGCCGTCGAAGCTGCGGACGAACAATTCGCCATGGCCGCCGACGATCGCCACCGCGATCGGCTCGCCGTCGGACTCGATCGCGGCGGCGGTCAGCGCCAGCGAATCCATCCCGGCGAGGCCGCAGCTCCAGCCGATCGACAGGCCCTGCGCCGCCGCGATGCCGACGCGCAGCCCGGTGAAACTGCCGGGCCCGATGCCGACGCAGATGTGAGTGGGGACGTGAACGCCCGCCAGTTCGGCGATCATCCCGACCAGCCGTTCGGCATGGCCGCGGTCGATGCGCTCGTCGGCGGCGGCGATGACCGTCCCGTCGGGCGCCAGCAGCGCCGCGCTGCACGCAGCGCTCGAAGTGTCGATCGCGAGGATCATCGCGGGGGGCCTGTCTCCTGCCGGGCTGGCATCATGAGGTCATAGAGTGCCGCGCGGGGCAAGCGCTAAGATGGCCGATTGGCGCGGCTCAGACGGCTTCGACCGTCTCCACTTCGGGGACATAATGCTTGATCAGCCCCTCGATCCCGCGCTTCAGCGTGATGGTCGAGGAGGGGCAGCCCGAGCAGGCACCCTGCATCGCCAGGTAGAGCTTGCCGTCGCGATAGCCGCGAGAGACGATGTCGCCGCCGTCGTTGGCCACCGCCGGGCGAACCCGGGTATCCAGCAGCTCCTTGATCTGGTCGATGATGTCGGCGTCCTCGGCCTTTTCCTCGACGTGGAAGTCGGCCGGGTCGGCGATCTCGATCCCCGCCGCCGATCCGCCCGCGAATAACGGCGCGCCGGTGACGAAATGGTCGAGCAAAAGGCCCAGCACTTCGGGCTCCAACTGGTCCCACTCGACCCCCGGCGCCGCCGATACGGACACGAAATCGCGGCCGAAATAGACCCCGTCGACCATTTGGGTGTCGAACAAGGCGGCGGCGAGCGGGCTTGCCTCGGCCGCCTCGGCATTGGGGAAATCGCGCCCGCCGGCCTCCATCACCGTCTGTCCGGGCAGGAATTTGCGGGTCGCCGGGTTGGGCGTGCGTTCGGTCTCGATCAGCATGATGGCCATGTGGCCCTCATGGTAGGGGGGTTCAACCCTTGATGTTGCCCTCGACCGGCATTTCCCAGCTGTCGTCGATCATCTTGATCAGGCCCGAAAAATCCTTGGTCGCGCCGCCGCGGTCGACGAAGCGCTGGTACAATTCCTCGGCCTCGCCGCCCATCGGGGTGTAGGCGCCGCTTGTCCGGGCGGCTTCCATCGCCAGCTTCAGATCTTTGAGCATCAGCGCGGCGGCAAAGCCGCCTTCGTAGTTGCGGTCGGCGGGGGTTTCGGGGCCGACCCCGGGGACGGGGCAATAAGACGTCATCGACCAGCTCTGCCCGCTCGCCTTGGACGAGATATCGTAAAAGGTCTGCGCGTCGAGCCCGAGCTTTTCGGCCAGCACGAATGCCTCGCACGTCGCTGCCATGGTCGCGCCGAGCAGCATGTTGTTGCATATCTTGGCCGCCTGGCCCGCCCCCGGTCCGCCGGCGTGGATCACCGCCTTGCCCATCTTGTCGAGGATCGCCTTGGCCCGCTCAAACCCTTCGTCCGATCCGCCAACCATGAACGTCAGCGTGCCGCCGTCGGCCGCGGCGATGCCGCCGCTGACCGGGGCATCGACCATCATGAACCCCGCCGCGCTTGCCTCGGCTTCGACCGCCTTGGCGGTGGCGACGTCGATCGTCGAGCAATCGATCAGGATCGCATCCTTGGGCGCGTTGAGCAGGACGTTTGTCCGGTACACCTCGGCGACATGCTTGCCCGCCGGAAGCATGGTGACGACCGCCTCGGCCTGCCTGACCGCGGCCTCGGCGCTGTCGGCGATGGTGCAGCCATTGGCCTTGGCCCGCTCAAGCGCCGGCTGGCTGAGGTCGGACGCGGCGACCTCATGCCCCGCCTTGGCGAGGTTCGCCGCCATCCCGCCGCCCATATTGCCCAGCCCGATGAATGCGACGCGTGCCATTTCAGCTATCCTTACTTGCCGGTCCACTTGCCCGGGCGCTTGTCGACGAAGGCGCTCATACCTTCCTTCTGATCCGCGGTACCGAACAGGCCGTGGAACAGCCGGCGTTCGAAGTTGATGCCCTGCGCAAGGCCCATTTCGAACGCGGCATTGACCATTTCCTTGGTCGCGATGGCGGCCAGCGGGGCCATGCCGGCGATCGCCTCGGCGGCCTTAAGCGCTTCGGCAAGCAAGTCAGCGGCGGGGACGACCTTGGCCACCAGCCCGCAACGCTCGGCCTCCTCGGCGCCCATCATCCGCCCCGTCAGGCACATTTCCATCGCCTTGGCCTTGCCGACCGCCAGCGTCAGCCGCTGCGACCCGCCCATGCCCGGCGTGACGCCGAGCTTGATTTCGGGCTGGCCGAACTTGGCGGTATCGGCGGCGATGATGAAGTCGGCCATCATCGCCACTTCGCAGCCGCCGCCGAGCGCGAAGCCCGCGACTGCCGCGATCCACGGCTTGCGCGTCGCGGTGACCTTTTCCCAACCGGCGAAGAAGTTGCTGCCGTACATGTCAGCGAAGCCCTGCGCCTGCATCTCCTTGATGTCGGCCCCGGCGGCGAATGCCTTCTCGCTGCCGGTCAGCACCAGGCAGCGCTGGCCGGCGTCAGCATCATAAGCGGCGAAGGCGGCGATCAAGTCGGCCAGCACCTGCGAATTGAGCGCATTGAGCGCCTGCGGCCGGTTCAAGGTGACCAGGGTCACCGCGCCGCGCTGCTCGACCAGGATGGTGTCGTAGTGGCTCATCGTCACTCCTCAAAAATCGAACGGCCGCCACTGCTCCTCGATCGGCAGCGGCTCGAAGAACGCATCGACGTCGCGGTCGCCGATCGAGGCGGGGTTTGACGGCCGCCAGCCCGGCTTGTTGTCCTTGTCGATTAGCAATGCGCGCACGCCCTCGCGGAAGTCGGGGTGATGGATCAGCCGGACCATGATGCCATATTCCATCCGCATCTCGTCGACGAAGTGCAATTGGTAGGGGCTCTCCTGGAGCAACTTCAGACTAACCTTGCAGGCCATCGGCGACTTGGCGCGGACCGTTGCCGCTTCCGTCGTCGCCCATTCGTCGCCGCCCGCGGCGCCGGCATCGAGCGCGTCGATGATGTCCTCCAGCCGGTCGGAGGCGAAGTAATGGTCGATCTTCGCAAGGTTGCCGGCAATCCGCGCCTCGGGCACCTGTTCCTCGCTCAATTCGTCGAGGATCGCCTGCACCCGGAACGGCTGGGCGATGATCCGCTCCTTGGCCTCTTCGAGCCGGTGCGACGGCAGATAATGGGTCGCCAGCCTGAGCTTGAGGCACTCGGCGCCGTCCAGCCGCGCCCCGGTCAGCGACAGGAACTGCGCCAGCCGCCCGCGCAGCCGTGACAGATATCGCCCGCCGCCAACATCCGGGAACAGGCCGATCGTCGTCTCGGGCATCGCCAGGATCGTGCGCTCGGTGGCGACGCGGTAGCGGCACGGGCAGGCGATGCCGACCCCGCCGCCCATCGTCACCCCGTCCATGAACGCCACGCCCGGCTTGGCGTAGGTATATTCAAGGTGGTTCAAGCGATATTCGTCGAAGAAAAAGGCGCGCGCCGCGGCGTCATGCCCCTCGACGCTATTGGCAATATCGACCACGTCACCCCCGGCGCAGAAGCCTCTGGTCATTTTGCCATCGCCATCCAGCTGTGCGGCATGGTCGATCAGGATGATCCGCACCTCGGGGTCGTCGCGCCACTCGATCAGCGCGGTGGCCATGTCGCGCACCATCTGCCGGTTGAGGCTGTGCAGCGCCTTGGGCCGGTTGAGGCGCAGCCGCCCGGCAAGCCCTTCCTTGACCGTCAGCACATCATTGGCGGTGGGCATCGCGTCCCTCACGCCATGGTCGCGTAGCGGCCTGGCGCGGGCTCGATGCCGTCGGCGATGGTCCGCGCGGCAACCGCCTTGCCGCTGCCATGGGCGTCGAGCCAGCCGGTCCAGTGCGGCCACCAGCTGCCGTCGTGGCGGGTCGCACCACTGAGCCAGTCGGCGGCCTGTTCGGGCTGGTCGGGCCTCGTCCAATAGCCATGCTTGCCCGCGGCCGGCGGATTGATCACCCCGGCGTTGTGGCCCGACCCGCCGAGGATGAAGTCGGCGCCCATGCCGCGCGCGCCGCGATAGACCGCTTCCCACGCCGACACATGATCGTCCTTGAGCGCAATCACCAGCATCGGCGCGGTGATCGCGGCGAGGTCGACCTTGACCCCGCCGACTTCGAACCCGACCGGGTCCTTCAGGCGGTTGTTGAGCAACAAGTCGCGATTGTAGCTCTTGAGGAAGGCCGACGGGATCCGCGCGCCATCCTCGAACCAGTATAGCAGATCGGAAGCCGGCGCCGGCTTGTCGAGCAGGTAATGGTTGACCACGCTCGACCAGATCAGATCGTTGGCGCGCATCGCCGCGAACAATCGCTGCAGCTCGAGGCTGTCGATATAGCCCTGGCCTTCAAGGTGATCTTCGAGCGCCGCCAGATGCCCTTCGTGGACGAACGCCGACCAGTCGCGCATGTCGGCGAAATCCACAAGTGACCCGATCAGCGTCGCCGAATTGACTTCGTCGCCGCGGCCCTTGGCGGCGAGCCATGCCAGCGTGATCGCGACCAATGTCCCGCCGAGGCAGAAAGCGAACAAATCGGGCCTGGCTTTGGTGCGCTGGCGCACTTGCTCGATCGCCGCGACGACGCCCTCCAGCACATAGGCTTCGACGCCCTTGTCCTTGAGCGCCTCGCTCGGGTTGACCCAGCTGACAACAAAGACCGTGCGGCCCTCGTCGACCAGCCATTTGACCAGGCTTTGGCGCGGCAACAGGTCGATCATGTAGTAGCGGTTGACCAAAGGCGGGACGTAGAGCAGCGGCTCGGCGGCGACCTTGGCCGTCGTCGGCGTATACTGGATCAGCTGGAACAGCGCGTTCTCGAACACCACTTCGCCCGGCGTCGCGGCGATGGTCTTGCCCTTCTCGAACGCGGTCGGGTCGCTGCGGCGCTGGACGATGCCCTTGCCGCTGGCGAGGTCCTCGACCAGGTGCGCGAACCCCTGCACCAGGTTGGCGCCATTGGTCTCCTTGGTCCTTTTGACCACCTCGGGGTTGGTCGCGGCGAAATTGGCCGGCGAAATGGCGTTGAGATATTGGTCGAGCAGGAAGCGGACCATCGCCTTGCCGCTGCCGTCGCCATCGCCGACCGAGACGACGTCGCGCAACTGCTGGGAGGCGAGCAAATAGGCATCGCGGATGGCGCGGTAATAGGCATCGTCCTGCCATTCCGGCGCGGCGAAGCGGCGGTCGCGCGGTTTCTCGCCGGGCTGGTTGCCGAGCGCCGCGATCCAGAAGTCGCCCCACTGTTTCGCCGCCTCGGCCTGGACCTGCATCAGGTCCTGCGGGCGCATCGCCAGCCCCATGGCGAATTCGCCCGACGCCCGGGCAATCGCCAGCGGATCGAACGGCAACGTCGGCTTCGACGTCATCATCTTGCTGGCCGCCGCGGTCAGGCGCTTGGTGAGGTCTTCGATCACTGCCGCGTCAGCTCGCGGCCGACGATCATCCGCATCACCTGGTTGGTGCCCTCGAGGATCGAATGGACGCGCAGGTCGCGCCAGAAGCGCTCGATCGGATAATCCTGGAGGTAGCCGTAGCCGCCGTGAAGCTGCAGCGCGCGATCGACGACCGAGCTGCCGGTGTCGGTCGCCAGCCGTTTGGCCATCGCCGCGAACTTGGTCTTGTCGGGGGCGTTAGCGGTCACCTTGGCGGCGGCGATATAGAGCAGCCAGCGCGCCGCCTGAAGCTCGGTTTCCATGTCGGCGAGCATGAACTGGGTATTCTGGAAGTCGGCGATGGCCTTGCCGAACTGCTTCCTGTCCCTGGTGTAATTGACCGCCTCGTCGAGGCAGCGCTGCGCCCCGCCAAGCGAGCAGGCGCCGATGTTCAATCGCCCGCCATCGAGGCCCATCATGGCGATGCGGAAGCCCTCGCCCTCACCACCGACGCGGTTGGCCACGGGCACGCGGACTTCATCGAAATTGACTTGTGCGGTCGGCTGCGAATGCCAGCCGAGCTTCTTTTCCTGCGCGCCGAAGCTGACGCCGTTCATGTCCTTGTCGATCACCAGGCAGGAAATGCCCTTGGGCCCATCCTCCCCGGTGCGGACCATCGTCACATAGACCTCATTCTCGCCACCGCCGGAGATGAACGCCTTCGACCCGCTGACGACATAATGATCGCCGTCCAGGACCGCCTTGGTCTTGAGCGCCGCCGCGTCCGATCCCGACGACGGCTCGGTCAGGCAGTAACTGCCGATCCTGTCCATCGAGATCATCGACGGCAGATACTTGTCCTTGACCTCCTGTCCGCCGAAGCGGTCGATCATCCAGCTCGCCATGTTGTGGATCGAGATGAACGCGCTGGTCGACGGGCAGCCATAGGCCATCGCCTCCATGATCAGCGCGGCCTCCAATCGCCCAAGGCCGATCCCGCCGGCTTCCTCGCTGACATAGATCGACCCGAAGCCAAGCTCGGCCGCTTGCCGGATCGTGTCGCGCGGGAAGATATGCTTCTCGTCCCATTCGGCGGCGAACGGGGAGATCGCGTCGGCGGTGAATTTCTGCGCCATCTCCTGGATCTGGCGCTGGTCGTCGGTCAGGTCGAACTGGCTCATGGCCCGTGCCATTAGCGGGGAGGTTGCGCTCAGGCCAGCCCTTCCGCCTTCATCACCTGCTGCACCGAGGGGCGCTGCTCCATCCGCTGGCGCAGTGCCGCCAGCCGCGGCCAGCGGGGCAGGTCGATGCCGTGCATGCCGGTCCAGCCGAGCATTGCGAACAGATAAGGATCGGCGGCGCTCATCGCGTTGCCGGCCAGATAATCGCGGCCGTCGAGCGATTGCTCGATGAAGTCGAACTTCTTGCCGACCGTATCGCGCGCGGCCTCCTTGACCTCGTCGCTCGAGGCCGGGTTGAACAACGGCCCGAAGCTCTTGTGGACGTCGCTGCCGAGGTAGGCGAGCCATTCGATCACGCGGTAGCGGGGCAGGCCGCTTGCCGGCAGCAGGCGCTCGTCGCCGGCCTTGTCGGCAATATATTGCAGCACCGCGCCATTCTCGGTCAGCACGTCGCCGCCGTCGAGCTCAAGCGCCGGCACCGGCCCCTTCGGGTTGATGCCGTAATAGTCGGCCCCGCCGGCGGTGCGGTGGGCGCGCAGGTCGACTGCCTCGCTCGTATGTTCGGTCCCGGTCTCGTGGAGCAGGATGTGCGCGGCCTGGCTGCACGCGCCCGGCGAGTAATAAAGCTTCATGTCATCATCTCCATTCGCCGCAGCGGGTGTAGGTCAGGTGGACCGGCGGTTCCTGGCCCGGGGCGGCGTCGGTGCGGCGCTGAAGCTTGCCGTTGGTCCGCGTCAGCCGTTCGACGCGCTGCCACGTCTGGCCTTCGCCGATGAAGCCGTAATTGGCGTCGAAGCTGCTGGCGGTCGCGCCCAGCACCTTGTCCAGCGTGCCCTTCGATTCATAGAAAGTCAGCCGCGCGTCGCTGATCGTCAGCAACCCCTTGGCGTCGCCGCGGGTCGACGTGCAATCGGCCGCGACCAACCCCCAGCGGCCCTGGAATTGCTCGGGAATATGGGTCGGGAGACTGGCTGGCGCGGCCTGGTTTGCCGGGGCGGCGGCATTGTCGTCGACCGATTCATCGGGCGGCAGCGTCTCGACATCGGCCGCGGCGGCATTGACGCCATTGTCGACCGCGATGTCGCTGTTGCTGGCGGGTTGCTGGCACGCCGCAAGGAGCAGCGCGGCCAGCGCGGGGAGGGTGGTCCTGATCTGTGTCATCCCCACCCAACGCCCCTCGACCCAAGATGGATGCGCCAAACAAACCGTCATGCTGAACTTGATTCAGCATCCATGGACGAAGCAGTGTTCGCTGATGGATCGCCAACCTTGCGTTTACATCCTCGCAAGCCGTCGTCACGGCACGCTATATGTCGGCGTCACGTCGAACCTTTTCGCCCGTTTGACGCAGCACCGCGAGAAGCTGATCTCCGGGTTTACCAGCCGCTATGGCGTGGCGCGCTTGGTTCATGTTGAGGTGACCGAATCAATGGCTGGCGCGATCCACCGCGAAAAGCAGCTGAAGGCGTGGAAACGCGACTGGAAGATTGCGTTGATTGAGAAAGCCAACCCGAATTGGGAAGACCGCGCCATCGAATGGGGCTTTGCGCCGTTGGAGCCGCATCGCGCGACCCGAAGCCCCTTCAAGTCATCCTGACGGAAGTCAGGATCCATGCACACGGTTCAACGTCAATGGATACGGTTCGGGTCATGGATCCCGGATCAAGTCCGGGATGACTCTTGAGGCGGCGGTCTCCCATCACCCCATCGTCGGGATGACGAAGGCGTTGGCGAGTTCGCCGACGCCGCCATCCGGCCAGCGCTGGGTGATGGTCTTGACCTTGGTCCAGAATTTCACCCCCTCCATGCCGTGCTGGTTGGTGTCGCCGAAGCCGCTCCGCTTCCACCCGCCGAAGGTGTGGTAGGCGACCGGCACCGGGATCGGCACGTTGATGCCGACCATCCCGACATTGACCCGCGCCGCGAATTCGCGGGCGGCGTGGCCGTTGCGGGTGAAGATGGCGACGCCGTTGCCATAGGGATGCTCGCTCGGCAGCCGCACCGCTTCCTCGAAGCTGTCGGCGCGGACGATCTGGAGCACCGGGCCGAAGATTTCTTCCTGGTAGGAACGGAAGCTTGGTTTCACATGGTCGAACAGGGTCGGGCCGACGAAGAAGCCTTTCTCGTGGCCCTGGAGGGTGAAGCCTCGCCCGTCGACCACCAGTTCGCCGCCCTCGTCGGCGCACAACTGGATGTAATTCTCGACCTTCTGCTTGTGCGCGGCGTTGACCACCGGGCCGTAGTGGGCATCGGGGTCGGTCGAGACGCCGACCCGCAATTTCTCGATCGCCGGCACCAGTTTTTCGCGCAAAGCGGCGGCGGTGTCGTCGCCGACCGGGACCACCACCGGCAGCGCCATGCAGCGCTCGCCGGCCGATCCGAACGCCGCCCCGGCAAGGTCGTTGACGACCTGGTCGAGGTCGGCGTCGGGCATGACGATGCCGTGGTTCTTGGCCCCGCCGAACGCCTGGACGCGCTTGCCGTTGGCGGTCCCGCGCGAATAAATATATTGGGCGATGTCGGAGGATCCGACGAAGCTGACCGCCTTGATATCCGGCTCGTCGAGGATCGCGTCGACCATCTCCTTGTCGCCGTGGACGACGTTGAGGATACCGTCGGGCAGGCCCGCCTCGCTCATCAGCTCGGCCAGCCGCACCGGTACCGACGGATCGCGCTCGCTCGGCTTGAGGATGAACGCGTTGCCGGTCGCGATCGCCACGCCGAACATCCACATCGGGATCATCGCCGGAAAGTTGAACGGGGTGATGCCGGCGCCGATGCCCAAGGGCTGGCGCATCGAGTAAACGTCGATCCCCGGGCCCGCCCCCTGGGTGTATTCGCCCTTCATCGCGTGCGGGATGCCGCAGCAGAATTCGATCACTTCCAGCCCGCGCTGGATGTCGCCCTTGGCGTCGGCGAGGACCTTGCCATGTTCCGACGACAGCATTTCGGCGAGGGCGTCCATGTTCTTCTCGACGAGGTCCCGATAAGCGAACATCACCCGCGCCCGGCGCTGCGGGTTGGTCGCCGCCCAGGCCGGCTGCGCCGCGCGCGCCGCGTCCATCGCTTTGTTGAGCGTCGCCGCGGTGCCGAGTCCGACCCTGGCCTGGACTTCGCCGTCCGAGGGGTTCCACACGTCGCCGCTGCGGGGCGCGTCGGCGTGGCTGCCGCCGTTGATGAAATGGTCGATGTTACGCATGTTGGAACGTCCCGCTGATCGGTGAAGTTGGCCGCTCCCTAGCCCCGTCGCCCCCCGCTTGCCAATGGCCGCGAGCGCATCGGTGCCGGTCAAATCTCCTGGAGATGATTGAGGATCCGCACGTCCCGGCCATAGGCAAGGCCGCACAGCCGCGCCGCCACTCGCGCCCTCGTCGCGACCTGGGCGGTGGACAGGTTGGTATCGAAGTACCAGCCGTCGCCAAGCGGCATCGCATGATACTCGGCCAGCGCGGGGGATGCGAGATACAGGGACTTCGGTGTTCGCGAGACAAACCGCCGCGACCGCGATTTCTCCTGCGCGAACTGCTCAAGAAACGCCGGGAAAGCCCTATCGAGTTCAAGCAGCAGGACTTCGTACGCGCCCTTGAGGCTGGAGGCCGCGAGCCGCTTTCCACGCAACTCCACAGTCCATAGCCCGCGGTGCCGGCTAGGGCGCTCGGCAACCGGAATCGAGCTGGCTTCCGTTGGCGGACGCGACAGGGGCGGGGTGGGCAGCCGCAACAGCCGGCGCAAGATGTCATTCTCGGTTTCCGAAAACAGGCGACGTCCTTTTTCGATTGCCGCATTCACCTGGACGTCAATCCCGATCTGCTTCAGCCGCGCCATGCCAATGACCTTATAAGGGTACTACCTTATAAGCGACATAGACTGGATGGCAAACTTGGGTGAGCTGGGGGCGGTGTCGGATCGGTCATGGCTTTGGCGGACTGGCCAATGACAAAAGGAGATGCCAGTTGGGGGCGATGCCTCGCAAACCCCCGTCCGGCCTGCCGACCGCCAAGCAGATCCTGAAGTTCATCGAGGAATCGGGCTCGCCCGCCGGCAAGCGCGAGATCGCCCGGGCGTTCAACCTGCACGGCCATGACAAGATCATGCTCAAGGCCTTGCTCAAGGACATGGCCGACGAGGGGCTGATCGATTCGGCGCCGGGCCGCGCCTTCCACAAGGCCGGCGGGGTGCCCAAGGTGACCGTGCTCAGGGTGGTGTCGGTCGACGACGGCCAGGTGTGGGCGACGCCGGAGAGCTGGCATGCCGACACGCCGGCGCCGCGGCTTCGGGTGATCGAACGCGGGCGCAAGTCGGCGCTGGCGCTCAACGACCGCATCCTCGCGCGGACGGAGGAGGCGGGCCGGGGCCACGTCGCCCACGTCATGAAGACGCTGGCGAAATCGGCGGAGATGATGCTCGGCGTGGTGCGGCGGGAGGGCGAGCGCTTCTTCCTCACCCCGGTCGACAAGCGCGAGCGGCGCGAACTGCCGATCTCGGACTTGAAGGACGCACAGGCTGGCGACCTCGTCCTCGCCGAGCCTTCGGGGCGCCCGCCGCGCACCACGGCGCGGGTCGACGCCATCCTCGGCGACCCGTTCGCGCCGCGCAGCTTCAGCCTGATCGCGATCCACAAGCACGGCCTGCGCGACGAATTCCGGCCCGAAGCGATCGACGAGGCCCACAAGGTCGCCGCCCAGCCGCTCGGCGAGCGCGAGGACCTCACCCATTTGCCGATCGTCGCCATCGATCCCGAGGACGCGCGCGACCATGACGACGCGATCTGGGCGAGCCCGCGCGCCGACGGCGACGGGTGGGACGCGATCGTCGCCATCGCCGACGTCAGTTTCTATGTCCGCGAAGGATCCGAGCTCGATCGCGAGGCACGCGCGCGGGGCAACAGCGTCTATTTCCCCGACCGCGTGGTGCCGATGCTGCCCCACGAATTGTCGTCGGACATCTGCTCGCTGAAGGAAGGACAGGTCCGCGCCGCGCTCGCCTGCCACCTCCACGTCGGCAAGGATGGGGCGCTCAAAAGCTGGCGATTCTCACGCGCCAAGATTTGCGTAGCCGCAAACATTGCATATGAGGATGCGCAGGCCGCAATCGACTTCGTGGGCGAGCCAGTCAATGAAGTTGCTTCTTCTCCTTGCTCTATGCCGCCGATTGAAGGGCGTGTGCCAACGGACCTGATCGAGCCGGCATTAAAGCCCCTCTGGGCCTGCTGGGCCGCGCTGCTCGCCGCGCGCTACAAGCGCGAGCCGCTCGAGCTCGACTTGCCCGAGCGCCGCGTGGTGCTCGACGAGAAGGGCCGCATCCTCTCCGTCGCCCCGCGCGAGCGGCTGGACGCGCACCGGCTGGTCGAGGATTACATGATCGCCGCCAATGTCGCCGCGGCCAAGGCGCTCGAGAAGAAGAAGTCGCCGGTGATGTACCGCGTCCACGAGGCGCCGGGCCGCGAGAAACTGGTCGCGCTCAAGGATTATCTCGCCACGTTCGACGTCGAATTCGCGCTCGGCCAGGTGATCAAGCCGGCCATCTTCAACCGCATCCTCAACCGCATCGGCCCCGACCATGACGCGCGTCCCGAAATCATGGAACAGGTGCTGCGGACGCAGATGCAGGCGCGCTATGCGCCCGACCCGCTCGGCCATTTCGGCCTGGCATTGCCCAGCTACGCGCATTTCACCTCGCCGATCCGCCGCTACGCCGATCTGCTCGTCCACCGCGCCCTGGTCACCGCCTACAAGCTTGGCGACGGTGGCATGTCGCCCGACGCCGCCGGACGGTTCATCGAACTGGGCGAGCATATCTCGATGCTCGAACGGCGCGCGATGGAGGCTGAGCGCGAGACCGTCGACCGCTATGTCGCGGCGTTCCTCGCCGATCGCGTCGGGCAGATCCTCAAATGCCGCATCACCGGCGTGCAGCCGTTCGGCTTCTTCGCCACGGTGATGGAGCTGGGCGGCGACGGGCTGGTCCCCGCGGCCCATCTCGGCAACGAATATTTCCGCTTCGACGAGGCCGCCCGGGCGCTGGTCGGGGAGCAGAGCGGCGAGACCTTCCGCGTCGGCCAGCACCTCGAATTGAAGCTCGCCGAAGCCAACCCCGCGTCGGGCGCGCTGCGCTTCGAGCTGCCCCAGGGCAAGTTCGGCGGCGGGTCGGATCGCAAGGACCGCAAGGATCGCACGGCCCCGCGCGGCCCACGCCGCGGCCGGCCCGCCAATATCCGCCATCGCGGCAAGCGCTGAGCTTTGCTAGGATTGCCCGACGGCAATTCGGGGAGGCAGGCGATGGCAACGGCGGCAGCGGCATTGGCGGCGCGGGCGCGGCGCGAAATCCAGCATCACTTCTTCAGCAATGACGCGGTGCGGGCCGATCGTGCCGTCGCCTTTGATCCGGCCAACAATTTCGAACGGCGGCAGTTCGACCGCCTGCGCCGGGCGAATGTCGTCCACGAACTGCCGGGGGGCCGCTATTGGCTCGACGTCGTGGCCTATGACGTCACCCTGCGCGCGCGGCATCGCCGCATCCGGACGGCGTTGCTGTTCGTCATCGCGGTGTTGCTCGTCATCCTGCTGAGCACGACGATGTTTGTGCGGCCGACGGCCTGACGCAACCAACCGCGTGGCCGCGCATTGTGGGGCCATGGCCAACCATAAAATCGCGATCGTCGTCGGCTCGCTTCGCACGGGCAGCATCAACCGAAAGGTCGCCTTGTCGATGTCCAGCATCGCCCGCGACAAGCTCGATTGCAGCATCGTCGAGATCGGCGACCTGCCTTTGTTCAATCAGGACCTCGAAGCCAGCCCGCCGCCCGAATGGGTCAGGTTCCGCGAACAGATCAGCGCCGCCGACGGCGCGCTGTTCGTCACGCCCGAATATAACCGCACCATCCCCGGCGGCCTGAAGAACGCCATCGACGTCGGGTCGCGCCCCTATGGCCAGAGCGTGTGGGAGCGCAAACCCGCGGCGATCGTCACCGCCTCGCCGGGCGGAATCGGCGGGTTCGGCGCCAACCATAATTTGCGCCAGGCCTGCGTGTTCCTCGACATGCCGGTGATGCAGCAGCCCGAAGCCTATCTTGGCCACGTCACCGACCAGTCGTTCAACGACGACGGTTCGCTGATGGAGGGGCCGCTCAAGGAACTGATCGAGCGCGTCGCCGGCGCGTTTGCCGGCTGGATCGACGTCATCCAGTCGGGGCGCGCCTCGCTGGCCCGGGACAGCGCCCACAATAGTTGAATGGCCAATCCAGGTGAGAGTGCTATCCGGGGCGCCCCTCTAAGCCGAAGGAACGGTCATGGCCCACAAGTTCACGATCAAGAAAGACAGCCGCGGCGAGTATCGCGTGCGCTTCGAATATAATGGCGAGAGCATCGTCTCGAGCGAGGGATATTCGAGCAAGGCGTCGGCCAAGAGCGCCATCGAGTCGATCCAGAAAAATGCCCCCGGCGCCGAGGTCGACGACCAGACCGACTAGGTCGCTCCTTCTCCTTCAGGTGACCCGCTTGCGCTGGTGAAAGCGCGGCTGGTCCCAGGTACCGGCGTCGAGTATCTCGGCGAGGATGTCGGCCGCCCGCCACACGTCCGCGAACCGGGTGTAGAGCGGCGCGAAGCCGAAGCGGAGCAGGTCGGGCGCGCGAAAATCCCCGACCACGCCACGCTCGATCAGCGCCTGCATGACGGCATGGCCGTGGGGAAAAGCGAATACGACATGGCTGCCCCGCTCGGCCGGGTCGCGCGGGCTGGCGAGCGTCAGGGAAGGACAGCGCGCTTCCACTGCGGCAACGAACAAGGCGGACAGACCGCGCGACTTGGCTTCCAGCTCGGCCATGGCGATGCCGTCGAACGTCGCGATTCCCGCCTCGAGCGCGGCCAGCGCGAGGATCGGCGGCGTGCCGGTGAGGAACCGGCCGATGCCCGCGGCGGGTGCATAATTGCCGGCGAAGTCGAACGGCGCGGCATGGCCGAACCAGCCGCTCACCACATTGTCGAGATCGGGCTGGAGCGCCTTCGCGACGAACAGGAACGCCGGCGCGCCCGGCCCGCCATTGAGATATTTGTAGCCGCAGCCAAGCGCCAGGTCGCAGCCGTCGGCCGCAATGTCGAGCGCGACCGCCCCGGCGCTGTGCGACAGGTCCCACACGGTCAGGGCGCCGGCCGCATGCGCCGCCGCGTTGAGGCGCTTGATGTCGTGCCGCGCCCCGCTCTTGTAGTCGACGTGGGTCAGGAACAGCGCCGCGACCTCTTGGTCGAGCGATACGGCGATGTCCGCCCGCGGCACGGCCTTGACCTGCAGTCCGGGGACCAGCCGGACAAGGCCCTCGGCGACATACAGGTCGGTCGGGAAATTGCCCTCCTCGGTCAGCAGCACCGGCCGGCCCGGACGGGCGCGCATGGCGGCGGCGAGCAGTTTGAACAAATTCACCGACGTCGAATCGGCGATGATCAGCTCGTCCGCGTCAGCCCCGACGATCGGCGCCAGGTCCGCCGCCACCCGCCGCGGCGCATCGACCCAGTCGTGCTTGGTCCAGCTGGCGATAAGATCGCCGCCCCACTCGCCCTCGACCACCGCGGCCAGCCGCCCCGGCGTCGCTGCCGGCAAGGCGCCGAGCGAATTGCCGTCGAGATAGATGACGCCGGGCGGGAGCCGGAACCGCTCGCGGGCCAACGCCAGCGGGTCGCCCGCGTCGAGCGCTTCGGCCTCGGCGAGCGTCACAGCTTGGGCAGGGTGACGCCCCTCTGCCCCATATATTTGCCGGCGCGATCCTTGTAGCTCGTCTCGCACCGCTCATTGCCCTTGAGGAACAGGAACTGGCAGGCGCCCTCGTTGGCGTAGATCTTGGCCGGCAGCGGCGTGGTGTTGGAGAATTCGAGCGTGACATGCCCCTCCCAGCCGGGCTCGAGCGGGGTCACGTTGACGATGATCCCGCACCGCGCATAGGTCGATTTACCAAGGCAGATCACGAGCACGTCCTCGGGCACCCGGAAATATTCGATCGTCCGGGCCAGCGCGAAGCTGTTGGGGGGGATGATGCACACCTCGGTCTTGCGGTCGACGAAGCTGTTGGCGGCAAAATCCTTGGGGTCGACGATCGCCGAATCGACGTTGGTGAAGATCTTGAACTCGTCGGCGACCCGGGCGTCATAGCCATAGGACGACAGGCCGTAACTGATGCAGCCGTCGCGGCGCTGGGCCTCGACGAACGGCTCGATCATGGCGTTGGCGATGGCCTGCTCGCGAATCCAGCGGTCGGATTGAATGGTCATGGCCCCCTCGCTAGACGGCGCGGCGGCGGCCATCAATGACGCAGTTTTCCACAGGCCTCTCCACCGAAATCGTGATGAGGCGGGTTCATCCCGGGCGGCGATGTGCGTAGGATGGCGCCATGGCCGAGATCATCCGAATCAATGAGGGCGCAGAAGCGCCGACGACCCAGTCGCTGCCCCAGAACGTCGAGGCGGAGGCGGCGCTGCTGGGCGCGCTGATGATCGACAACCGGCTCGTCGAGGACGTCCAGATTCGCCTCAAGCCGCACCATTTCTTCGAGCCGCTGCACGGCCGCATCTATGAAGCGATCCTGCGCCTGACCGACAAGAACATGGTCGCCAACCCGGTCACGCTGAAGCCGTTGTTCGACGCCGACGAGCCGATGAAGGAGGTCGGCGGCCCGGCCTACCTCGCCAAGCTCACCGGCTCCGGCGCCGCGGTCATCGGCGCGCGCGACTTCGCGTCCCAGATCTACGACCTCGCCTTGCTTCGCGCGCTGGTCGGGGTCGGCCGCGACCTCGTCGAGGGCGCCCTCGACACGTCGGAGGACGTCGCCCCGCTGGCCCAGATCGAGCGCGCCGAAAGCGAGCTCTACCGCGTCGCCGAGGAAGGCGGCAACGAAAGCAAGGTCAAGAGCTTCGGCGAAGCCAGCATGCTCGCCATCCGCCAGGCCGAAAAAGCGCTCAACTCGGGCGGCCATCTGTCGGGCATCACCACCGGCCTCGAAGGCGTCAACGCCAAGATCGGCGGGCTTCACGCGTCCGATTTGCTGATCCTCGCCGGCCGCCCGGGCATGGGCAAGTCGTCGCTCGCCACCAACTTCGCCTTCGCCGCCGCCCAGCGCTTCACCCGCGACACCGAGGACGGGCTCGAGCCGTCGAAGAGCGCCGGCGCGCCGGTCGTCATCTTCAGCCTCGAAATGTCGGCCGACCAGCTGGCCACCCGCATCCTCTCCGAGCAGTCGGGGATCAGCTCGGAAAACCTCCGCATGGGCAAGATTTCCAAGCAGGAGTTCCAGCAGCTCGCCCGAGCCGCCGGCGAATTGTCGAGCCTGCCCTTGTACATCGACGACACGCCCGGCCTGACCATCGCCAGCTTGCGCGCCCGCGCCCGCCGGCTGAAGCGGCAGAAGGGCATCGGCATGGTCGTCGTCGATTACCTCCAGCTGCTGCAGGGCAGCGGCCGCTCGTCGAACGACAACCGGGTCCAGGAAATCTCCGAAATCAGCCGCGGCCTCAAACAGCTCGCCAAGGAACTCGACCTGCCGGTGCTGGCCTTGTCGCAGCTCAGCCGCGCGGTCGAGGCGCGCGAGGACAAGAAGCCGATGCTGTCCGATTTGCGCGAATCCGGCTCGATCGAGCAGGACGCCGACATCGTCATGTTCATCTACCGCGAGGATTATTACGTCGCGGCGCGCGAGCCCAAGCGGCCGATCGACGGCGACGACGCCAAGGTGTTCGAAGCGCACGAGCAATGGAAGCGCGACATGGAGCGGGTCTATGGCACCGCCGAGCTGATCGTCGCCAAACAACGCCACGGCGCCACCGGCAAGGTCAACATGCGCTTCGAACCGCGCATCACCAAGTTCAGCGACGCCGTCGACGACAATTACCTGCCCGAAATGCGCAGCTGAAATTCGTGCAGCGCGCTGGCTTCCAAAAGGCACGGGCGAGATTATTAGACGCGTTCAAAGCCCATGAAGAATTAAAATCGGTGCAGGATTGGGCTGCGTTCGAGTCTGCTTGGACTCGCCTGCTCACCTCTCTCAACTCAGTTTATTCCATTCTCGAGCAAAGCGTGAAGGGCTCGAAAGCTTCTGAAAGATGGTTTGCCGAAGCCAAGCGAGCGCGGAAAACGGATGAGGCTCTAAAATATCTTCATCATGCGAGAAACGCGAATGATCATGGCATAGTAGAAGTGCTTAGGCGGGTACCCGGGGGATTGGGTATCACAAGCCGATCCGGAAAAACCTACATCAAGGAGTTAAGCGTAGGGCCCGACGGGGTGGTGAAACTGGAAGGAAGCGACTTCGATGGCTCACCCCTGATTGTGACAAGCTATCCCGAGAGCGTTGAGCTTGTTCCTGTATTGGATCGGGGCGTTCGATATGACCCGCCAGACGCGCTCCTGGGCAAGTCTCTTACTGATCGCTCACCTGTTGCACTGGCTTCCGCGGTACTGGAGCACATGACGGTGTTGTTCGTGGATGCGGAGACTCTTTTAAATTCAGGCCACTAGTCGCCATCGGGGACATACGCCGGGCGCAGACCCTCGGTGATCGTCCCGCGCGCCACTTCGGATTCGCTCGACGTCACCGGGTAGGCGCAATAATCGGCGGCGTAGAAGGCGCTCGGGCGGTGATTGCCGCTCAGCCCGATGCCGCCGAACGGGGCGCTCGACGGGGCGCCGTTGGTCGGCTTGTTCCAGTTGATCACCCCGGCCCGGGCGCTCGCCCAATATTTGTCGTACAGCGCCGGGTCCTTGCTGATCAGGCTGGCGGCAAGGCCGAAGCGCGTGCGGTTGGCCTCGTCGATGGCGGCGTCGAAATCCCTGACCCGGACCAGTTGCAGCACCGGCCCGAACAATTCCTCGTCGGGCCGTTCCTTGGCATCGGTCATGTCGATCAGCGCCGGGGTCAGATAGGGCCGCTCCTCGTGCGGCCGGTCGAGCCGGCGGATCGGGGTGCCGCCCTTCATCATCAGCCCGACGAACTGCTCCTGGAGGAAGTCCGCCGCGGCGCAGTCGATGACCGGCCCCATGAACGGTTGCGGGTCGGCATGGGGGTGGTCGACGATGATCCGGTCGATCAGCTTGACGATCTCGGCGATCAGCGGCTCGTGCTGGCCGTCCTCGACGATCAGCCGCCGCGCCGCGGTGCAGCGCTGGCCGGCCGACAGATAGGCCGACTGGACGATGATCGTCGCCGCCGCCTGGATGTCGCTCGCATCCCACACCACGATCGGGTTGTTGCCGCCCAGCTCCAGCGCCAGCATCTTTTGCGGCAGGTCGGCGAACTGGCGGTGGAGCGCCTGGCCGGCGCGGACCGATCCGGTGAACAAGAGCCCATCGATCCCCGCTTCGCCGGCCAGCGCCTTGCCCTCGGCGGGCCCGCCGATCAGCAGGCGCATGACGCCCTTGGGCACGCCCGCTTCATGCAGGCAATCGACCAGCATGGCGCCGGTCGCGGGGGTCTTTTCGGACGGTTTGAAGACCACCGCATTGCCGGCGATCAGCGCCGGGACGATGTGGCCGTTGGGCAGATGCGCCGGGAAATTATAGGGGCCGAGCACGGCCAGCACGCCGTGCGGCTTATGGCGCACCGCGACCTTGTTGCCGATCGCCGCCTCAAGCCGCCTCATCGGCGTGCGCTCGCCATAGGCATTGATCGAAATTTCGACCTTGTTGATGACCGCCGCGACTTCGGTCTTGGCTTCCCAGAACGGCTTGCCGGTCTCGCGCGCGATGAGGTCGGCGAAATCCTGTTCGCGGGCGCGCACGGCATTGGCGAAGCGCCGCATCGTCTCCATCCGGAAGGACACCGAATGCGCCGCCCAGTCGGGCCACGCCTCGCGCGCCGCCGCCACCTCGGCCGCCGCGTCGCCGATCTCCCCGGTCCAGATTTCCGCGCCGGTCGCCGGCTCGGTCGAAACGATCATCTTAGGCATCGCCGCTCCCGCACGGCGCGGCGTTCCCACGGCGGCACGGCACGGTCAAGCCGCCATCGCCTCGCCGAAACGCCGGATGGCGGCGATCTTGGCCTCGAACGGCGCCCAGTCGTCATCGTCGGCGATGGCCGCCCAGATCGCTTCGACGTCGTCGATCAGCAGGCTGCACGGCGCCGGATCGCGCCAATAAGGATGCGATTGTGGACGCGCCCGTCCGGCCAGCGCCAGGCGCAGCGGCTCGAACGCGGGGTCGGCATAGAGCTGGCCGTCCGGGATTCGCCCGCCGCGCCAGTCGAAGAACAGGCGGTCGATCCCCGCGCGGCGGCTGCGCAAGCCCTCCAGGAACGCCGAAACCAGCGCTCGGTCCGCTCCGGCGGTGGTCGGCTCGACGCCGATCCTGGCCAGCAGCCGCTCGACCAGCGCCACCTCGAACCGCGCCGGCCAGTCGGCCAGCGTCGCCGACAGCGCGCTCGCCTCGCTCACCAACGCCAGGCACCCGGCGAGCTGGGCAACATCCCACTGGATCGCTTCGGGCTGGCGGCCAAAGGCGTAAAGCCCGCCTTCGTCGAAATAGGCCGCTGTGAAGCCTTCGTCCCATTCGGGCGCGAACCGCCACGGGCCGTAATCGAAGCTCTCGCCGGTGACGTTGATATTGTCGCTGTTGAGGACGCCATGGACGAACCCCGCGGCGATGTACGATGCGGCCAAGGTCGCGGTCGCGCTGCACACCAGGTCGAACAAGCGCTCGGGGCCAGCGTCGGCCGGCTCATTGTACAGCTGCTCCAGGCAATATGCGGTAAGCTTCGCGATCCCCTCGGCATCCTTGAAGAACGCCAGCCGCTGGAACGTGCCGATGCGGATGTGGCCGTGGCTGAGACGGGTCAGCACCGCCGAGCGGGTCGGGGAGGGCTCGTCGCCGCGCTCCAGCGCCTCGCCGGTCTCGAACAAGGCGAAGCTCTTCGACGTGTTGACGCCGAGCGCCTCGAGCATTTCGGTGGCGAGCACCTCGCGCACGCCGCCTTTCAGGGTCAGCCGGCCGTCGCCGCGGCGGCTCCACGGGGTCTGGCCGCTGCCCTTGGTGGCGAGGTCGAGCAAGCGGCCGCCCCCCTCGCGCAGCTGGGCGAACAGGAAGCCGCGGCCGTCGCCAAGCTCGGCATTGTAATGGCGGAACTGGTGCCCGTGATAGCGCAGCGCCAGCGGCACCGGGAGGTTGCCGTCGAGCTGTTCGAACCGCGCGAAATGCGCTTCCCAGTCGGTGTCCGACAGCCCGATGCGTTTCGCCCAGCGGTGGTTGAGGAAGCGCGGGATCGCCGCCGGGAACGCGGCCGGCGCCACCGGGTCATAAAAGCCATCGCCAAGCGTCAGGATCGCCGGGTCGGGCCGATAGCATTGCACGTCCGTCATTTGCCCGCGATAGGGAAGGCGATTGGCAAGGGGAAGCTGGTGGCGGCGTGGCAGGACAAGTATTGGAACAGCGCCGATGGCCTGCGCCTCCATTACCGTGACTATGCCGGGCCGCACGAACGCGCGCCCTTGCTGTGTATCCCGGGGCTGACCCGCAACGCCGCCGATTTCGAGCCGGTTGCCGACCATGTCGCGGGGCAGTGGCGGGTGATCGCCGTCGACCTTCGCGGGCGCGGGCTGAGCGAGAATGATCCCAAGCCCGAGCGCTACTCGCCGCCGGCCTACGCCGCCGATTTGATGAAGCTCCTCGACCAGCTCGGCATTGCCGACGCGGTGTTCGTCGGCACGTCGCTTGGCGGGCTGGTGACGATGGTCATCGCCGCGACCGACAGCGAGCGGATCGCCGGGGCTTTGCTCAACGACATTGGCCCCGACGTCGACGCCGAGGGGATTGACCGGATCGCGGGCTATGTCGGCACCGATACCCGCTTCGCCACCTGGGACGATATCGTTGCCTCCCTGAAGGCGCGCAACGGCGACAAATTTCCTAGGTGGGACGATGCGGCCTGGCACCGCTTGGCCCGGCGCACAGCGCGCGAAACCGGCGGCACGATCGGCTTTGCCTACGATATGGCGATTGCCGATTATTTCGACCGTTCGCGCACGGCCCCGGTGTTCGACGCCTGGCCGTTGTGGCGCTCGCTCGTCGGACGGCCGGTGACCCTGCTCCACGGCGAAATCAGCGATCTTCTGTCCGCCGCGACGGCCCGGCGCATGATCGAGGAAGTCCCCGATGCCGAACTGGTCGTCGTGCCCGACGTCGGCCATGCGCCCAGCCTGGAGGAACCGGAAAGCCTGGCCGCGCTCGACCGGTTGCTGGCGCGGGTGCTGGCCGCCGCTTAAGCGGTCAGCCGCTTGAGCTTGCCCAGCGCCGGGGCGTCGCCTTCGTCCGGGGCGATGGTCCCGCCGAACCCGCCGTCCCTGCCGAACAACAGCACCGCCGCGCTGTGGTCGACGCTATAGCCGCCGCCCGGCTGCGGCACCTTGGCCGAATAGATGCCGAACGTCTTCTTGACCCGCGCGATGTCCGCCGGGCTGCCGGTCAGGCCGACGATCGGCGCGGCATAGAGCGACAGGTAGCGCTTGAGGTCGGCCGGCCGGTCGCGCTCCGGGTCAACCGTGACGAACAGGATCTCAAAGGCGCCGTCGCCCGCGCCGAGCTGCCGCCGCAGCCGGATCAGCCGCGCTAGCGTCGTCGGGCAGACATCGGGGCAATTGGTGAAGCCGAAGAACAGGACGTAGGGTGTGCCCGCCAGTCGCCCGCTGGCGAACGTCTTGCCGTCGCTGTCGGTCAGCGTGAATACCCCGCCGATGCTAACGAAGCTGGTTTCCGCCGGCGCAGCGCTGGGTCGGGGACGAGCGAACAGCCACAGCGCGCCGCCCGCCATCACCGCCACCAGCAGCCACAGCATCAGCCGCAGCCGCTTCATCGCGCACCCAAGGCGACGACGGTGACCGGGACGCGCCGGTCGCCGGCATGGTCGAAGCGCAATGTCAGCTCAAACGTCTCCCCGGCCTTGAGCGGCGCGGCGAGCGGGGCGATCATGATATGCGTTCCACCTGGCGCCAGCACGACCTGCTTGCCGGCGGGTATCGGCAGGTCCCCCAGCATCCGCATCCGCATCACCCCGCCTCGGGAGGAACTGTCATGGATCGTCGCGGTCGCGGCGCGCGGCGTGGCGACGGTCGCCAGCCGGTCGTCGCCGTCGCCTTGGTTGTCGATCGTCAGATAGGCCGCGCCGCTGGCCTGGCCCGGCGCGGTCGCCCGAGCCCACGCGCCCTCGATCCTGAGGTCGGGGGCGGCGGGCCGGTTCGAGCAGCCGGCCACGGCCAGCATGGCACAAGCGGCGGAGAGGATCGCGCGGGTCATCGCCGCGCGCTTAGCCGCGCAGCCGCCGCCCGGCAATCGGGCGCGGCCGCGCGGCCTGGCGTCAGCGGCCGGTGGCGGCCTTGCGCTGTTCCTCGACGGTTGCGGTACCGTCCTTGTTTGCATCGACCCGGTTGAACTTGGCGAGCTGGGGCGCGCGATACTCGATCAGCGTGACCTTGCCATCCTTGTTGGCATCAAGGTTGTTGAGCATCGCCTTGCCATCGGTCGGAATGTTGGGCTGCGGCATGCCGGCGGCGAACTCGGCAAAGCTGATCTGCCCGTCCTTGTTGGTGTCGAGCTGGTCGAACGCCTGCTTGCGGCGAACCGTCAGCTGGGCTTCGATGTTGGCCTTGTCCTTGGCTTCCGCCGCGGCGATCTCGGCCACGCTCAGCGCGCCGTCGTTGTTGGTGTCGATCCGCCCGAACGTGTCGTCGACATGCTTGGTGAAATCGACGCGGGTCACCGGCTGGGGGCCGGCGGCGGCCGGGGCCGCGGTCTGGGCCGCCAGCGGCGCGGCGGCGATCAGGGCCAGAGAGGCGAGCACAAAAGTCTTCATCACTTACTCCTTGGGCATTTCCCCGCGACTCTGGCGGGATCGAAACTGCGAGGCGCTTCACCACAGACAAGGTGACGCGGGAATGAACGCCTGCTGCCACGCTTTGCGCTGCTCCGCCACCCGGCCTAAGGCGAAGCGATGGAGCTCGTCGTTGCCGATATTGGCGGAACACATGCCCGGTTCGCCCTGGCGCAGGTCGACGGCGGCCGGGTCACCGGGCTCGGCGATCCGGTGGTGCTCGATACGCCGGCTTACCCCGGGCTGGAGTCCGCCTGGGCCGAATTCGCGCGGCGGGCGGCGCGCCCGTTGCCCAAGGCTGCCTCGCTGGCCGTGGCCGCCCCGATCGGTGGCGACCCGGTCAAGCTGACCAACAGCGGCTGGCTGCTGCGCCCGTCGCGGCTCGATGCCGAGCTGGGGCTCGACCGTCATCTGCTGATCAACGATTTCACCGCGGTCGGCCACGCCGTGGCGGCGGCGGACGCGGGGATGTTCGCGCACATCGCCGGGCCGGACGTGCCGCTTCCGGCCTCGGGCGCCATCAGCATCATCGGCCCCGGCACCGGCCTCGGCGTCGCCTTGCTGCTGCGCGGGCCGCGGTTCGGTGCCGCCGGCTATCATGTCCAGCCGAGCGAGGCCGGCCATATGGATTTCGCGGCGATCGATTCGTTCGACGATGCGCTTGCCGCCCGGTTGCGATCGGGCGGGCGGCGATTGTTCGCCGAGCAGGTCGTCGCCGGTCACGGGTTGGTCGAGATCGCGCGCACCCTCGCCGAACTGCGCGGCACCGCCGCTGAGGCGCGCGACGTCAAGGCGCTGTGGGCGGCGGCGGTGGCGGGGAAGGAGCCGATCGCGAGCGCCGCGCTCGACCGCTTCTGCCAGTCGCTGGGCAGCGTTGCCGGGGATGTCGCGCTCGCCCACGGCGCCAACGCATTGGTCGTCGCCGGGGGTCTTGGAGCGCGGATCCTGCCGCGGCTTCCGGCATCCGGCTTCGCCGGCCGCTTCTGCGCCAAATCGCCCTACGAAGCGCTGATGGCGGCGATGCCGGTTAAACTGATCACCCATCCGCAGCCCGGGCTGTTCGGCGCCGCCGCCGCCTTCGCCGCCTGGGAAGCAGCCGGCTTCGCCTGAGGCGAAATGATGGAGGTGCGGCCAGTCGGTAGTGCACTTGTCTCCGTACCTCAATTCCCTGATCTGCCGCGATTAACAGGGTAACGTCTCGTTTCAATGCCCATTCCGGCGCCAAGACCGCTCAGCGGATAGCTGTTTTCTGCCAATCGCAAGTTCATTTCCCTGAATTTTTTATCAGGGAAGGATTTGAGCGGATCAGGTTGCGAATTGATTCCTTAATCTCATCTGGAACAAAGAGCTTGCCCTCATCCATATCAAATTCAGAGTTGAGTGTCGGGTAGTTCATCCGCGCATCCCTCTCAAAAATTTTCAATTCCGGCTTCAACTCCGGCCGGCGAGTGCGCCCAGCAGCGCGACCACAAGAATTGCGACTCCCTGGAAAAGAACCCGCTGAGTCATCATCCGATTCTGCTGCACCCCGAAGTCCGCGCGGGGCACATTTTCACCTTGGCGAATTAGCTCGGCGTCGCGGAAGAAGGCCTTCAACCCCCTGATGAGAGCGGTCGCTGCCGCAATCACGAAGCCGCCTATCAACACCATCAAGAAAAACGTCATGGTGGGAGTTCTCCGGAATGCTTCATCGAGTACGCCAAATTGGCAGCAGCGCCCGTTAGCCAGGATGTCTTTCCGGCAATCGCGCCGGAAAGCCAACCTGACCAAAGGGGCACTTCACCTGCGATCAGCGATCAGCTAAACGGTAATTGACCATGACACTCCGTTCCATGATCGCGACTAGTCCTATCGCCGCCGTCATCAGCAACCCGCGATTGCCGGACAATCCGATTGTCGAATGCAACGAGGCTTTTGTGGCGCTGACGGGCTATCGAAGCGAAGAAATCATTGGGCACAATTGTCGGTTCCTGACAGGCGTTTGCACAGAACCGTGGCTGATCGAGATGTTGCGCAACGGCATTCGCCGTCGCCAGCCCGTGATGGTCGAAATTCTGAACTACAAGAAGGATGGAACGCCGTTCCGCAATGCGGTGATGGTTGCTCCGATTTTCGATATTGCTGGTGAACTGGAGTATTTTCTTGGATCGCAGGTGGAGATTGCCGAAGATATTGCGAGGGCTAATGATGCGCGGCGCCAGGCAGCGTTTGATCGAATAGCTGCACTAAGCCGTCGCCAGCGCGAAGTTTTGCTGCAATTGGCTGGGGGCAAGCTCAACAAGCAGATTGCCTATGAATTGGGCCTCAGCGAGCGAACGGTAAAAATGCACCGAGCGGCGGTTTTTACTTCGCTCGGGGTGAGGACTGCCGCCGACGCCATCCGCCTGGCGATCGAGGCCGGTTACTAAGTCCGAATGCTCACAAGCCAACAAGTGAGGTTTCGGGTCGTTGGTCTGGCCCACCATCCCTCTTCTTGCGCCATATATCGCATTCTCACAGTCCCTTTGTCGGAGATCGGTCTGAGGACTTCTGTGGAACGGCCCTCGTCTTAAGCAAGGCGAGACAGGAGCGGCCGCTTCTTACCACGTCAGCCGCGAAGCAGGCGTCCCGATATCGGCCAGTGCCTTCCGATCGAGCGTTATCTTCGCTGGCCAATTCCGGCCAACGGAGAAAGGCAATGGGACATTCGTCATTTGATCCAGTGGACACTGGTCCCGCATGGAACGCAGGACGAAAGCTAGGGGCAAAGCGAGCACTGAAGCCCAAAGAGATTTGGGCCATTCGGTTCATGCTCGACCAGGCCAGCAAGGTGCGGGATCGCGCTCTGTTTGACCTTGCGATCGACAGCAAGCTGCGAGGGTGCGACCTCGTGAAGGTCAAGATCGGCGATCTGGTTGCCGGCGGCCGGGTTCGAAACCGAGCTATGGTCATCCAGCAAAAGACAAAGCGGCCGGTTCAGTTCGAGCTGATAGAGCCAGCACGTTCGACAATCCTGGCTTGGCTGGAGCGCCGCGGCGGAGGGCTGGACGAGTTCGCCTTTCCCAGCCGGATCGACCGCACCGATCATCTCAGCACCAGGCAGTATGCGAGGTTAGTCGACGAATGGGTGACCGGAGTGGGGCTCCGACGGGAGGATTACGGCACGCACTCGCTGCGCCGCACTAAGGCTGCTTTGATTTACAAGCAGACTGGAAATCTCCGTGCCATCCAGATCTTGCTCGGCCACACTAAGATCGAAAGCACCGTGCGCTACCTTGGCGTTGATATCGAGGACGCACTTGCGCTTGCCGAAGGCACCGAGATCTAACCGTAAGCCGGCGTCGAGTTACAGTGGCGCCGGCAACGACCGGTTAGGGCGGAAAGCGGATATAAGGAAGGCACTAGCAGACAGCGGCCTACGGCATGATTTGTGCCCGTCGATCACGGCGCAGCCAGTGTAGCACAACGGGAAGCAGGGCGGCGCATGCGAGCAGGGACAGGCCGGCGTCGGTCGCCAATTCGCCAGTAAGACCGGCAAGGCGATAGCCCTGTCCGTCGATCGCCTGCATGTAGGTGATTGGGAAGGCGGTCGCCGCCGCCAGCAGACCGAACTGCGTTGACGCGATCGGATTATCGTCGCCAATCGTGCCAAAGATAATCGTTGCTTCGACCATGAATGCCGCCGCCTGGAAAATATTTTGCCCGATCAGTGCCACAGCGAACACGCTTGGCGCCCGTGGCAGGACAAGCAGCGACAGCGTGAATAATGCCCCTGTGCTGCCGATCGCGAGATAGAGCAGCAGCGGCGCCACGCGCTTGACGAGGTTCGGGACGACCATGCTCGCGAGGACCGCCGCGCCGGTCACGCCGAAGCCCGCAACCAAAGCAACGAACCTTTCCGACGCAGCAAAATCGCGGCCAAGTCCTCCGAGCGAGTTGGTCAACGCGAATGACGACGCCGGCAGGCAAAACAACAGCAAAGTGCGAAGCACAGTCTTGCTCCGCAGAAGCTGGCGCAGGTCGCGCGCGAGCGTGGCGAAGCTTTCGTGCGCGGCGCGCCGTTCGGCCGCGGGCGAGGGAATTGCAACTAAAAGCAGTAGCGGCAGCGCGATGGCCAACGCGACAGCAGTCGACCCCCAAACGCCCGAAAACGCCCGGATCAAGCTGATGAAGAGGATTGCTCCGATGCCGAAGCCAACGACGTTGCCGATGGTGAAGCTGGCACCGAGCCTGCCCTCTTCGCCCCGAGGGACGAGGTCCCCGAGCCAGCCGCCCAACGCGTTGTAGAACATGGTAGCAAACAGCATTCCGGCCACGAGGCAGGCCGCCAAGCGTCCCGGCACGTCGATGTTGGTAAGGCCGAGCCATGCGGAGAGCGCGGCAAGACCGCCAAAGACCAGTGCGTAGCTGCGCCGGCTGAACCGAACGTCGAGGATTGGCGCCAGCAGAAAGCCGCAAAAGTTCGGAATCATCGCAGCGGCGGTGATCGAGGCGATTAGCGGCTGTGGAACGTGCCGCGATGCAAGCAACTGCGGTACCGTGATGAGGGTAAACGCGCCGTAAAGCCCGAACGGCAGGTTAGCGATCCCCATGAACGCGACAGGGATGACGACCCCGGATTTTTTCACGCCACTCCCCTGGCAAATACATTCACGCCCGAAAGTCAGTCCTCCGCCCGACGCAACTGCGTATCACGAACCGGCGCAAACGTCGCACTTCGAACCAGCCAAACTCGGAGGGTAGCCACGACCGAAACTTGCGGAGAGCGGGACTAGACAGCTGTCCATGTGGCGCGTTAACTTTGAAAGTCACTGACTTGGCTTCAGGGTGCTACTTCGCAACCGTCCCAAGCAAAGCAGCGCCCCGTCTGATCTGGCGAGAGTCGATTCACTACTCGAAGCAAATTGGCAGCTGCCTGGTCGGTCGAAAATAGCCTGCTGGCGTCGAGATTCTTTTGGAACGGCCTGCTCAGGCCGGTGTCGACTGTGCCCGGGTGAAGTGCCACGCAGATAGCCTCCGGCCGCGTTCTGGCTAACTCGATCGCAAGCGTCTTGATGATCATGTTCAGTGCGGCTTTCGACGCGCGATAGCCGTACCAGCCGCCGAGGCGGTTCTCGCTGATGCTCCCTACCCGCGCTGACAATGCGGCGAACACGCAGCGGCCTTCCTTTGGCAGCAGCGGACCGAAGTGTTTCGCGACGAGTGCTGGGCCAACAGCGTTGACGGCGAACGAGCGCATCATGCCAGCCTGATCGATTTCTCGAAGCGACTTCTCGGGGCTCACCCCGGAATCGTGAAGCAAGCCCGTACAGACATAAATCGAAGAAAATGGAGCCTGTTCGCGAAGTCGCGCGGCGGCGGCCGCGATACTCGGTTCGCAGGTGAGGTCGAACGGCTGCTCGCTGTCGGATTGAGAGCGGGACAGGCCGATCACGGAGATCCCGTGGGATGTGAGAGCGCTTTTGATTGCAGCACCGATCCCGCCTGAACTGCCAATGATGATCGCTCGGCGAACTGGTTCGAATTCCGACATGGCTTAACCTGCCACGGTATCAGCAGCGAGTCATCGGATGTCGTGAGCGGGTCGGATTCGTTCGTACCGGAGTTGGCTGAACGAGCGTCAGGCTAAGGCTCTCGACTCCTCTAAAGCGGACGGACCGGTTTCGGCCAGTCCCAGACTATTTGCCACCCGACTTAACGTACTTGTCGAACCACGCGATCTGACGCTTTACCACGTCGGCGGCTTGGGTCGGGACGCAGTGGCCCGCGTCAGGATAGATGACCAAGCTAGTCGGCACGCCGTGACTCTTGAGCGCGTTCCACCACTCGATCGACTGGGTCGGCGGTACTTCGATGTCGCGCTCGCCTACGTAGATGAAGGTCGGCGTCCTGGCGGACTTCACATGGTACACGGCTGAGGCGTCCTCATAGACCTTGTGATCGTCGTAGGCCGACCTGCCGAAAAACGGCAGCATCCAAGTGCTGATGCCGTTGGTCCCGTAATAGCTGATCCAATTGGACAGCCCCGCGCCGGCCACGATCGCCTTGAAGCGGTTCGTCTGGGTGTTGGCCCACATCGCCATGAACCCGCCATAGGAGCATCCGGTCAAACCGAGGCGCTCGTCGTCCACCGGCGCGATCTTCTCGACCGCGTCGATGCCGGTAAGGATGTCGCGTAGATCTCCACCACCGAAATCGCGCTTATTGGCTGCGGTAAACGCTTCGCCCTGGCCATAAGAACCGCGCGGATTAGGCAGGAAGAGG
Source organism: Sphingomicrobium sp. (assembly GCA_039929125.1). GTDB lineage: Bacteria > Pseudomonadota > Alphaproteobacteria > Sphingomonadales > Sphingomonadaceae > Sphingomicrobium. The sequence goes on along the minus strand of JBDSRV010000006.1, from coordinate 14,180 downwards.
TAATAGCCCGCGTCCTCGGGGGCGCTCGCCAGCCCCTTCTCGACGAATCGCGGTGTACTCGCCGCGGAGGGCCCGCCGTGCACCGAGACAATCATCGGTGCCTTCTTCGTTAGATCCTGATGCAGCGGAGAAAGAAGCCAGCCCTGAACCCGACGCCCCTCGTTTGTCCATTGCACGCTTCGAGCGCCGACTGCCGGCGGAACTGCATCGTTGTCATGAGTGAGCTGGTGCGGGGCGGCCGCCGGGCCGGCATAAATGGCAGGCGGATGGGTAAAGTCTTGGACAACGGTGGCAACCATGCTGCCACTCGCATCCCAGGCGACCTTGCCGTCTCCCGCCGACAGGCTGACCGGCATGGCGAACAGCGGGCGAAGCGAGCCGCCTGGCTCGATAGCCATCGCCCCCATCCGGTCGTTCTGCAGCGTCGCTGCTCGAAGTCCTCCTCGCGTCCACGTCAGCGAGGTGAAGGTGAGGGCCTGCCCCTTGGTGACGTTGACGGGGTCGCCGCCGGTAATAGGCACGGTCCAGACGTCCCCGCCGATCGGGCCGAAGTCGCTCATCAGGCCGCCGATGTAGGCGACCGTCCTCCCGTCGGGCGATACCCGGGGCATGTTAAGCTGGGTCGCGGGTCTGGCGATGCTAGTCACCGCACCGGTCGCCGCGTCTACCCGGTCCAAGGTCGCCACCCACCAGTTCGCGTCGCCGTTCCCGAGCGCGGAGGTCACCACCAGCGAGGAGCCGTCCGGTGCCCAGTCATATTCGTAGATATATCGCCCGGCGGGGGAAAGCGGAGTGACGGCGGTTGCCGGCGCCTTTCCTACCGCGACGATCGCGAGCCGCTGTTCGTCGTTCGCAACGCCAATCTCCCCCACTTGGCGTGCGCCTGCCTGGGTCGCGCCCGTTTCCTTGGTCGCGCCCAATGTCACGAGCATCGCGATCCGGTTTCCGTCGGTTGAGAAGCGCGGCGTTGAGGCGAGGCCGTTTATCGTCGCCACCGTGCTGACCGCCGCGCTCCGCGCCACCATCAGCATCGCCGCACCCTTGCGCTGATCACGCGCCAGAAACGCGATCGCGTCGCCCCGCGGCCCATATGTCAGGTCCGAGTAGGTGCAGCTCGAGCAGGGATCGATCCGGCGAAGGACTCGTCCGTCCCGAGCGGAACGAATGACGACCGCGCTGTGGGCCGCCGCACCCACCTCGATATCGGCCATCTCGGAGCCTGACGGTGAAAGCGTCAGTGCCCCGTAGCTATGAAGCGCGGCTTGAGCCGGGGCGAACGTTACGGAAGCGAGCAGGAGTATGGGGATCGAGCGCATGGATTTTCCTCAAAGCACGCTCAAATCGCAGGAGCGTAACGGCTTGAATATGTTTGGCGATTGACGCTGTCTACGGGCAGCAAGATTGCATGGGCCAGCGGCGACAGATCTGTTGGGCATTCGGCGGTTGGCGATCGAGGCTGAGTTTTCGCGCGTTATGTTAGCCTAAGAGCGCGTGGCGAAGTCTGATACTGATCGCTCACGGTCGCTCTACAAACAGTCCGCTTCCGGCCTCTCGCTGCCATAAAGCGGATCGTCCCTTGTCGGCCAAAACCAGCCATTCAACCGGTTTAGAAGCTAACGGCTGGATCTGGCCGAAAGCAGACGGACGGCTTGCGGCCGCGATGGGTGGAATGTGGACATTAGCGACTACAGTCGGAGTGACCTCGTGTGGTCGATTGCAGACTGTTGGGCCTCAAGCACGACGTTCCCGAACGGACGTCGTCGCCAGCCTTATGATTTCCTCCGCTACCCTGAGGCTAGCCAGCCCATTGGATCATGGGCGCGGGCGATTCCATAAGCGATGCCGAATGCACTCGCAGCAACCGCTAGCAGGACAAGCCGGCGCGACCGTCGCGTGATACCGGGCGAAAGGGCTTTCCAGCCCGCTACGAAATAAATCCCGACGAACGCCAGCTTCATCGTCAGCCAATGGTTGGCGAACAGTTCGGCGGGAAGCATGGTGACGAGCATCGTCGCCGCGGTCAGGACTGTCCCGTCGATCGTCCACCCGAGCAGTCGAGCCGGCCAGGCAAAAGGCCACCGCATACCGCCAAGCAGGGCCAGCCCGCGAATGATGAGCCAGGCACCGCTGAGACTGATTGCGGCAATGTGGACCGCATGGATCGGTTGGTAGAATTCAAGCATCGGTCATGTCACCGCGACGCATGGTGGCCGATGGGAAAGAGTGGGATTCCCACCGGCCCTCGGCTCATTCAGCCGGAACCGCGACAGCCTTCTTGCCGGGTGTGTCGGGGTTGATGTCCGCCAGCGAGCCCTGCTCGTGGGTGGGCCACAACCATTGGCGTGCCACGAACCAGGCCAGCAGAAGCGAACCGGCGGCGAAGGTCAGGTCCCCCGGCATCCGCATCCACACCAGCAAGTGAATAAGCGGCTTGTTCATGAACTCGGCTGACCGGGCGAACGCATAGCCATGCTCGAACGCGGCCTGCAGCTGAAGCACGCCCAACGGCAACAAGGTAAGCAGGGCCATCAAGGCGAGGCCGATGTTGAAGCACCAAAAACTGGCTTTGAGCCATCCCTGGTTCCAAACCATCTGCGGCCGTAGTCCGCGCAGGCAGAACAGCATCAGTCCAATGCCAAGCATGCCATAGACGCCAAACAAAGCGGTATGACCGTGCAGCGGGGTGAGGTTGAGACCCTGCATGTAGTAAAGCGCGATCGGCGTGTTGATGAGGAAGCCGAACAGCCCTGCCCCGACGAGGTTCCAGAAGCTCACGCCGAGGAAGAACATAATTGGCCAGCGATAGCGCTCCATCCACGGCACCGAACGGCTGTGACGCCAGGTCTCCATTGCTTCCAGTCCGATCAGCGCCAGCGGCACGACTTCGAGCGCGGAAAATGAAGCGCCAAGCGCCACGCCGGCCATCGTGATGCCAGCGAAATAGAGGTGATGGAACATCCCCAATATGCCGCCTGCCAGATACACGCATGTTGCAAACAGGACGTTGATGGTTGCCGTCTTGCCCCGAACCAGCCCGAGCTTGACGAACAGGAAGCTGATGACGGCAATCGCGAACACCTCGAAGATGCCTTCGACCCAAAGATGAACCACCCACCAGCGCCAATATTCGACCTGAGAGAGATGACTGTGCGAACCCCACATCAGGCCGGCGCCATAGAAGAGTCCGATGGCGATGGTTGAAAGGAACATCAGTCCGACGATCGACGACATGTCGTCCTTGCGCTTGATCGCCGGCCACAACGCCCGACCCACCAGGACCAACCAGAGCAGCAGGCCGATGAACAGGAAGGACTGCCAGAAGCGCCCGATATCTACATATTCCCAGCCTTGGTGGCCGAACCAGAAATTGGTCGCCAAGCCCATCTTCTGCATCACGGCAAACCACTGGCCGGTAAAAGCGCCGACCACGATCAGCACCAGGCAGACGAAGAGGAAGTTGACGCCGAGGCGCTGGAATTTCGGTTCATGTCCTGAAATCGCCGGAGCAATATAAAGCCCAGTTGCGAGCCACGCGGTGGCAATCCACAGGACAGCGAGCTGGGTGTGCCAGCTGCGCGTCAGGCTGTAGGGTAGCCAGTCGGAGAGGTTGAAGCCGTAAAGATGTTGTCCCTCGACCTGATAGTGAGCAGTGGTCGCTCCAAGCGCGATTTGGACCAGCATCAGCGCGATCACCAACCAGAAATATTTGGCAGTTGCCTTCATTGACGGCGTAAGTTGCAGCCCTTTGAGCGGGTCGGCCTTCGGCGGCGCGACCTTCTCTTCCTGACTGTGCCAGCCGGCATAGTGCCAGCCGAGCAACGCGATTCCGGCGATCATGAACAGGATCGAAAACAGCGACCACATGAACGTGCCCGCCGTCGGGGCGTTGCCGATCAATGGCTCATACGGCCAGTTGTTGGAATAGGTCACGGTGTCGTTGGGCCGATTGGTGCCCACCGCCCAAGCAGTCCAGAAAAAGAACGCGTTGAGCGAGGCGCGCCTGCCCGGGTCAGGAACCGTATTTTCCTTCATCGCGTAGACGACGCGCAGGGGCCGCGTTTCGGGGTCGGCGGAGAACAGACTGTCGTAATGGGACGCGACTGTCTTTATCGCGGCGGCTCTCGCATCGCTGATGGTCAGTGTGCCGCTCGCGCGGTCAAAACCATTGGCTCGCAATCCTCCGCGCATTTCGGCTTCGAGTGCCGCCTTGGGCCCGTCCGCAAGTAACTCGAAAGCGCCTGGTCCGCCCGCCTTGGAGTCCAGCTGGGCAACGGTCTCGCGGTGCAGCCAGTCGGCCGACCAGTCCGGTGCCACCAATGCGCCATGACCCCACACCGAGCCAAGTTCCTGCCCGCCAAACGACTGATAGACTTGCTGGCCGCGCTCGATGTCGGCGCGCGTGAAAATTGTTTGCCCACTGGTCGTGACGACCCGCTCCGGGATCGGCGCGGTGGTCCGCATCAAGTCAGCACCAAGCCACAACATGACAGCGAAACCGGCGACCACGATCGCCGCAAGTCCAAGCCACAATCTTCGCGTCGTCGACATGCCCCGTACCTTTTTCGATCGACTTGGATGAGACCGTAACTACCGCCGACGGCGCTAATCAGGATCGCCAACGATAAATATGAATATTCGATACATCAATTATCGGTCTGGCCTGAGAAATGCAATATATGATATGTTTCTTTTGTGAGATTGTCCGCCCAGACCGATTTTGCGTTGCGTACGCTGATGTTCCTCGCGGCCAGGCCCGGCCATCATTCGATTGCCGCGATCGCCGATGGCTATGGCATTTCAAGAAATCATTTGATGAAGGTCGCGCAACGCGTCGTGGCCGAGGGCTTTGCAAAGAGCGTTCGGGGGCGTGGCGGCGGTCTCATGCTGGCACGAGATTCCAATGACATCAATGTCGGTGCGGTGGTTCGCACGATCGAGGATTTCGGCGCCTTCGTGGAATGTTTCCAACCGCTCGGAAAGGGATGCGTAGTCACTCCCGTATGTGGGCTTAGACATGTCCTTGCCGGCGGCCTCGAAGCTTTTCTCAAGCATCTTGATCGATTCACCGTCGCTGATCTGGTGGCTGACCCAGCGGCCTTCAGCGCAGCTTTGAGACCAGCCGAGCCCGTTTGAATTCCGTCGGCCGAAGCACGTCGGCTAGCGATTCCGAAAGCGTAATCAGACAATGCGAGGGGGCCCCAATATGACTGCTTCAGAAGTTGGGAGAGTGAAGTTGATCAGTCTTAGTTCGGCGCGGGAGGGCTCATGATCACGCGAGGTGAGCAGATGCTTGCGCTCCGGCGCGCCCGTTTGGCAGCCTCGCCGGCAATCCTCCGCGGCGGCTTTCGACCGTTCTTTTTCCTAGGCGCTTGCTGGGCGGTGATTGCGCTGGCCCTGTGGATGCTCGCATACTCCGGCAACTTGGTCCTGCCCTCTGCGCTTGAGCCATTAATCTGGCACCGGCATGAGATGCTCTTTGGCTTTGTCGGTGCGGTCATCGCAGGCTTTCTGCTGACTGCGATTCCGAACTGGACTGGCCGCCTGCCAATCGCGGGCTGGCCACTTGCCGGACTGGCCGGACTTTGGGCCGCGGCTAGGCTGTCGGTGTTATTCTCCGCTCGGACGGGATTGGCTGCCGCCGCGATTATCGATGTCGGGTTTTATTTCGTGCTCGCCGGTCTCGCGGCCCGCGAAGTTTTGGCGGCGAAAAACCGGAATCTTCCGCCGGTAATCCTGGTTTTTTTGATGGGGATTGCGAACGCCGCAGATCACGCGGGAGTGGCCAAATTGCTTCCTGATGCCGATGCCGGGATTCGCGCTGCCCTATCCATTGTGGTCATGCTGATTTCGGTGATCGGCGGCCGTATCATTCCCTCGTTCACAGCAAACTGGATGAAGAAGCAGGGCATAAAGCTTCGCCTTCCGACTCAGCCTACTCGGTATGATCTTGGGGTGCTCATCGCCACGGGGGCGGGCCTTCTCGCCTGGACCTTCGTTCCGAACGCCCGTTGGGTCGGCGCTCTACTCATGGCGGTAAGCGGCGCGCAGTTGCTTCGAGTGTCACGATGGAGTGGGCTGAGCTGTGCCAAGGACCCGCTCGTTTTCATCCTTCACCTTGGCTATTTTTGGGTGCCGACGGGCTTATTCCTATTGGGTGCGAGCATCGTCGATGCGGACATTCCAAGATCGGCAGCGATCCACGCGATCACTGCCGGAGCGATGTCCACAATGATTTTGGCCGTCATGACGCGAGCGATCTTGGGGCACACGGGACGCGAATTGGCGGCCAAGCCGACAACCGTGCTGATATACGTGCTCATAACGCTGGCGGCCTTGCTCCGCGTCGCAACCCCTTTTGGCTTCCTCAATTATCCTACTGGCATGGTGTTGGCCGCCTTTGTTTGGGCAGCCGCATTCGTCGTGTTTCTTGCCACATATGGTCCCATCCTTTTCCGGCCTTCGCTGGGGTCGCCGTCGCCGTCATGATGGGATCATGAGAGGAGAAGATTGCTGTGGTGTCCGCTTTGGGTCGAAAGCGGACCGTCGGCAAACGACCCATTCGGGCCGCTAGCAGCCTAGTGTTGTCCATGCGCCCAACGTCGATGTTCGGAGCGGGCTGTAGCGTAGTAGCGTTAATTGAGGGGAAGCAGGGATTCTAGGGCCCACGGACAGCCGCCAGCCCGCACACGTCCAGACTTTCCGTCGTCTCCCGTCATTGACGCGAAGGCGCGCAACGTCTTTGATCTGTCTCCAAAGTGGGAGCACCCATATTGACCGCGATGATCGACGTTCAACCAGGACTTAAACAAGATCATCCTTGCTTCGGCTGCGCGGTCCGGGAGATCTCGCTTTGCGGCGTTCTCGATAATGACGAGCTGCTAGAATACCGGCGCACGGGCAGCACGGTGAGCCTGGAGTCCGGTAAACCGCTGTTCTTCGAAGGCGACCCTGCCGACGCGGTGTTCACGATCACGACTGGCGCGCTGCGCCTCTCGAAGCTGCTCGCGGACGGACGTCGGCAAATTGCCGGCTTCCTATTCCCGGGTGACTTCCTTGGCCTGACCGTCGAGGACGTACATTTGTTCACTGCGGAGGCGGTGGTCCCGTCGGAGTTGTGCCGCTTCTCTCGCCCGCGCTTCGAACGGTTCCTCGATGAGCATCCGCACATGGGACGGCGGCTGTTCGCCGTCGCGGCGCACGAGCTGGCGGCGGCGCGGCTCCAGGTCGTGCTGCTCGGCCGCAAGACAGCGACAGAGAAGGTCGTCTCCTTTCTGCTGTGGCTCGCCAGCCGCTGCCGTAAGCACGGCTATCTTGCAGACGATGTCGAGCTGCCGATGACCCGTACCGACATTGCGGATTATCTGGGCCTCAGGATCGAAACGGTCAGCCGCGAACTCAGCGGGCTGAGGGCACGGCATATGATTAAACTGACAGGTATGCATTCGCTCCAATTGCTCAACAAGCCGGCGCTCCAGGCCCTCGCCGAAGGCTGAGCTCCACCGATTGATCCTGCTCAAATCGCGTCGACGAAAAGCCGGCTAGGCTCCGGCTACGCACTCAACAGGAACATAGACGATGACAAAGATTGCAATTCTGCTCGCCGGCGCCGTCTTTGCGCTGAGCCCCGCGGCGGCACACCAGGCTCAACACCAACATGCGTCCTCAACAGTGCCTGCAGCGGTGGCGGACATTGTTCGCGACGCGAGCGACTTGCCGGGACCAATTGCCCGGCGTGGGCCACAAACGGTCAAGATTCAGCTCGAAACCGTCGAAGTGACCGGCCAGCTCGCCGACGGTTCGACGTATCATTACTGGACCTTCAACCGGAAAGTCCCGGGGCCGATGGTTCGCGTTCGCGTAGGTGATACTGTCGAAGTGACGTTGAAGAACGCCGACGACAGCGTCATGGCGCACAACGTCGACTTTCATGCCGTAACGGGTCCGGGCGGCGGTGCCGTCGCGACCGTTGCCGCTCCCGGCGAAACCAAGGGCTTCACCTTCAAGGCGCTGAGCCCGGGCCTATTCGTCTACCATTGTGCTACTCCAATGGTCGCCCAGCATATCGCCAACGGTATGTACGGGATGATCCTCGTCGAACCCGAAGCAGGACTTTCGAAGGTCGATCATGAGTTCTACGTGATGCAGGGCGAGGTCTATACCGAGCAGGCGTTCGGAACCGAGGGCGAATTGACGGAGAGCCTCGACAACCTGCTCGACGAGAAGCCGCAATATTACGTTTTCAACGGCGCCGCCGATGCGCTGGTCAAGAGGCCGCTTCACGCGAAAGTCGGCGACACCGTCCGGATTTTCTTCGGCGTCGGCGGGCCGAACAAGACCTCGAGCTTCCACGTGATCGGGGAGATCTTTGACCGCGCCTATCCCCTGGCCTCGCTGACATCGCCGCCGATGACCAATGTGCAGACGATAATGGTGCCGCCGGGGGGCGCAGCGATGACCGAGTTCAGGGTCGAAGTGCCAGGTCGCTACGTGCTGGTTGATCACGCGTTGTCGCGGATGGAGCGCGGCCTCAAAGGCATATTGGTAGTCGCCGGTGAGAAAAGGCCCGAGATCTTCAAGCCGTACCAGGAGGACAGCGGCGCCGCGATGTCCGGGCACTAAGCGGTTCTGCAGGCCCATCGTCCGCACCCCTGTTTTTCGCAACACCTTCGGCACGACCTGAGGACAAGGCCTTCGCTCTCGCTGGCGGTTCCAGGACACGCTCCCGTCAGCGCGGGGCCCGCCCCGACACTTCCGATCTTTCAGCTCGCTGCATTGGTAAGCTTGGCTTGACTGTACTAACCGGGAACTGGGGCCGGACCCATCGCCCGGTAACCGAAGATCCGTCGACCTGGGCTGAGCGGACCTGCTCATAAGTAATTCGGCGTCAGCTCCGCCAGCGAATCTCTCACGAAGAACAGGCGCCGGCCGCTGAAGCCGGCGCCTGCTTTGGTGCGCCACGAAGTATCCGGCGTAACTAGCGCGACGCGGTGCGCGTCTGGCTCTGGTTGAGCAGGCTAGTCATAACCTGCTTGGCCCGGCCGGGATGGCCGACAGCTTGGGCCGCGGCGAAGTTGGCGCTGGAATTGCCGACGACGATCACCCCGACCATCCCCATCCCGTAATGCGGCAGGCACTTGTAGCCGTATAGCCCGGGCTTGCTGAGCTTGACGGTGAGTGGCTGCCCCATCCTGCCTTTGAAGGCCTGGGCGCCGGCCGGAACCATGCCCGGAATGCTCTCGGCATTGTGGATCTTGTCGATCGGCTGGAAGGTAACGGTGTCGCCGGGCGCGATTTTCACTAGCGCCGGCTCGAAAACCATCATTCCCGCCTTGCCCTGGTTGAGCATCTTGACGACGTGATCGGCGGCCGCTGCCGGACCGGCAATTGCCAGGACGGCGACTGCACCGGCTGCGAAGGTGAGGATACGCATGGTCTTCTCCACTGGTTGGGGCAACTCTGGCTGCCCAAGACCTTTGTAGGCCCGACATAGGGGCCGGTTCTTGCGCTGGATCAAAAGCCGACTGTTTATTGCCATTTGCGCTGGATCAAATGCCGACCCGGGCAGTCGAGCTAAGCGGTGGTCGCAACTCATCGCGCTTGTCCCGCGACCGGCATCAGAGGGCGAAGGATAAAATCATGATCAAGATGAAATCCGCGGCCGCGCTGTTAATAGGAAGCGCGCTCGGAATTGCGGCCGGCCCGGCTTCCGCCAAGTCCGACAACCAGCTTTGGGCGATTTCATCATCGACCGTGAAACTTAGTGATCACTGGCGATTGTCGGAGGAGTTAGCGTTTCGTTTCAGCGACAATCGCAACGGTCTCTACGAGATCGAGTCCAACACGCTCGTCGGGTATCGGTTAAACAAGGTTGTCACTATCTGGGGTGGCTACACCCACGACCCTCAATATGCCGCAGGCGATTTCACCGTCATGGAGCAGCGTGCTCGCGAACAAGTCACGTTCGACGGTTTCGCTCGGCTCGGCAAAGCTAAGCTTAGCGGCAGATTGCGGCTCGAACAGCGGTGGCGGGATCACCTACAGGGTACCGGCTGGCGCATCCGGCCCTATCTTAAATACTCGTTGCCGATCGTCGGAAAGACCGCGCTCAACCTAAGCAACGAAACATTCGTCGACCTCAATATGACGACGTTTCAGCGCAAAGGCGGAGTGGACCGGATGCGCAATCTTATTTCAATTTCGACCCCGCTCTGGAAGACGCTGACTGGCGAGGCTGGCTATATGAACCAGCACAGTTTCATTCGCAGCAAACCCGACGCGAATGACAATATCGCTTATTTTGGGTTGGCGCTTAGCCTGTGACGATTAGAGCATCCGAAGGCCGATTAGGCCGACACGCTGATAGCGCCGCATGTCCGTTTTGTACCCAAAGCAGTCATACGCGTTGAGCCTGACCGGATGACCGCTTTCTGGTTCAGCTACGAAACCTCTGATCGACCGCGATGGGCGCACAGCGGAACGGCCGGACCTGGCCGAAAACGGACTGGCCGTTTTTGGAACCGGACGTAGAATAGCTGCCGTTCACGCCAACGCCGGACCGGACAGCGTGCTGTGCGACAGTTGGTCAGGGTTGCGCAGCCGTAGCTCTTAGCCTGATAAATCCCTGACAGCATGATGCGGTAGCGTTATTTGAGAGCTGCCGACGCTGATAACGCATATATCGCATTCGACGCGTGCTGCCTTACAATCATCAGCCAACAAGTCTGGACGTCCAGATACGAAGGTTGGAAGTCCCAGAGCTTGGTAGCGCTTGCCAATGTAGAACCCGAATTATGACCCGCATGGGAACGGTGCGGACATTGTAGTGCACGTCTGAGAAAAGTTGCATTTACAGAACAAATCGGGAAACATTGTCTTGGCAGGAGGGAACGCCGTCAAAAGTCTATCCGTCTTCCGGAAGTTACCACGAGATCGCCCCGCTTTAGGATTGGCGGCAGGCCTCGCATTCTTTGCGCTAGCATCCATTCTGCGCTGGGTGCTCGGCGGGCTCAGCGAAGGCTTCGGCCCTATGACGTTTCTGCCAGCGATATTATTAGCCGGGCTATTAGGCGGAATCCGTGTCGGATTGTCGGTCGCCGCAGCTTGCATCCTCGTGGCGTGGGTGATGTTTTTTCCACCTTACGGGACATTCGAACTAGGCACTCCGAATATCATCACAATGGTCATATTTGTCTTCACTGCAGCGCTCGAGCTTTACGTCATTCGCACGCTTAATCTTGCGATCAACGACCTTTCGGAAGCGCGAGAGCGATCGAATGTGCTCTTTCGCGAACTTCAGCACAGAGTCGCAAATAATCTTCAATTCGTAGCGGCGGTTCTGGCACGGCGTAAAAAGATGCTGAACCACGACATTGTAGCCTTACAAGCGCTTGAAGCGGCGCAAGAACGTTTAGAAACGATGTCTCGCGTTCATCGTCGCTTGCATGATCCAACCTCAATTGATCAGCCGCTTCAATCCTATCTCGAAGCGCTATGTCTTGATCTGATCAAGGCCAGCGACACGCCCAACTTGCGCTTAACAGTCACCTGTCCATCTTTAGCATTGGGTCTGAATGGGCTAATGTCTATCTCGTTGATTGTGGCCGAGTTGGTCACAAACAGCTTGAAGCATGCATTTCACAATCGCACGAATGGCTCAATCTCCATTTGTGTCACGGGCGAAGCTGGGGTTTACGCGCTTACCGTTGCCGATGATGGTCCGGGCCTGCCTCACAACCATGAAGCAAAGAGCAAAGACAGCCTCGGACAAAGTATTCTACAAAGTCTCGCAAGCCAGCTCGGTGGCAAGCTCGTTTTTGAATCCGGGCCCGGAACCGTAGCCAAATTGACGTTTCGCGCATAATCAACCGCAAACTCCGCTTTCCAGCATATTAGCCAACGGAAAGATGAAAACGACGCGTCCTTGAATCGACTCGGTCTGGCGCACAGTTGGTGGTGCGAGTTCGGCGCACTGCATATCTATCGTTCGCTGGAACTGCCCTAGGGTCCGCTATCAACCCGTCTTGTACACTCGAGACGTGCATGCAATTTCGCAAGCGAACGAAATATTCGCTCATTATTAGGCTGCCTTACTGAGGCCCCATCTGAAATGCGTGACGACGCTAGATTCTTTGATGCTGAAGTTCGCACCTGTACTGGTTGTGTCGACGTGCTGCCCTTGCGCGCGCCGATCATTCAGCTGTCACCAACGCGCGAATTAATCGTAAGATAGGCGCCGCACTACTGAAGCGCAGGCGCAAGTGCGAAATTAATGCGATGAGGATGACGCATACGCTATGGACCGCTGTCATGCCTGCTTCCCCCATTTGCGGGAATTCGCATCGCGTCTGTTTTGCGTTTTCTGGAAGGCGATCGAAGGCGAGTGCGCTACAGCTGCGGTGGTCGCAGATGCCGCTGCAGATACGGAATTGTGGCGGGCGAGATGCTTCGACTCAAGCCGGGTTTTTTTGATCCAATATCCGCTAAGCCCTTAGCGCGAAACGCCCAATCGATTCCTCGCAAATGCGAGGTAACTCGCTTGGAGCGGCTCGACCATAAGGCGTATTGCCGATATCCCAACAGTCCCGGAGGGCCGAACTCCGCGCCGCTGAGCGTTTCCGCGGGAACCATTTCTCCCTGCCGGCATCCAATCCATGCTCGCGCCACCGAAGTTGCGCCAAATCAGGGAGAGAAATTATGCTTTTGGGCAGCCACCAGTTGCCATCAGGAGTTGTCGTCCACACCCGCAGCGGCGGAGCGGATGCAGTGGCCCCGACCGAAAGACCCGTCATTCTGCCTGCGGTCGATCAAACTGATCCGACGCTCCACGCCTGGGCTGATGCACGGTTCGCAGTGGACATCATGATGGAGCACGCATTGTTTTCGTGTTGCTCATGCCCCCAGAAACGGCCAACCCCGAGCGTCTGGAGGCGCAGCGTTTCCACGACCGCTTTGCGGCGCTGCTCGAACGGATCGAGACGGGTGGACCGCCCGAGCGCAGCGCGCTCGCGACCTTCGCTGCCGAAGTCGTTGAGGAAATCCGCCCCTTTATCGAATACAAAGCGCGGCTCGGCCAAGCTCAAACAGAAGGCCGACTGCGCTGCCTGGTGGCCGCTTTTCTTCGATCATGCCCGTCACGAAGCGGAGCGATGGACTGCACGGCTGGAGACGCTCGCCGGCGGCGAATCCGAATTCGATCGCAGCGAGGTCACGACTTTTTGGACGAACATCATGGACGAGCACGCCCGTTTCGTCGGTCATCTGCTCGATCCTGACGAAACAGAATTGATCGAAACCTGTGCCAAGACGAGCAACGTGTTTCAACAGTTGCACAAAGGCGGCTTGGGCGGCGTCGCATCGGCATTGGTGAGCGAGCCGGGCACCGTCGTCGATTCCCTGATCCAGAATCCCCAGACCGACGCCGTCCTGTCGGCGGCGAAAACGATTCTCGATTTCAAAACCAAGGCTGTTCGCGACATCGAGGCAGGACGGATCAAGAGCATCATCGATCCCCGTCTCGCCGACCATGTACGGCGGGAGGCGCTGAAGTTTATCAACGAGCTCCGGCGCTCGGTCTAAGTAGGTTCGTCCAGCGCGCACCACCTGCGGGCAGGCATGCTGTTGGAATAGCTAGGCGGACGCCGATTGAGCCCGCGACAGCTCGCCTCGATTCAGAAGGACGATGCACGGAAAGAGGGACAAACACCACGGGCGACACGGGCGACACGGGCGTCGCTAAGGAGACATGATGGACAATCGATTGCGGATGCTCGAGGTCGAAGGACAAGCAATATGGCTGGATTTTCTTGAACGCAGCTTCCTCTTGGAAGGCGACTTTACGAAGTTGATCGAACAGGACGGGCTGACCGGCATCACGTCCAACCCATCAATCTTCGAAAAGGCAATCGTGGATGGATCCGCTTACAACGCTGACATCGCTGACATTCTAGCCGAAGCCGAGATGAGTGCTGCCGAAGTCTACGAACGTCTGGCGGTTTCAGATCTTCAGACCGCCGCCGACGCATTACGCCCGGCGTATGAGCGGCTAAATGGCGCGGACGGTTTTGCCAGCATCGAAGTATCGCCGCATCTCGCTTACTCGACACAGGGGTCAGTGGAGGAGGCGCGCCGACTTTGGACGGCGGTCGACCGGCCTAATTTGATGGTTAAGATTCCCGGCACCG
>JBDSRV010000005.1:0-9644 GCA_039929125.1 Sphingomicrobium sp. | reverse complement strand
GGCCGCGGCGGCGGCGGCGGGCGCTTCGGCGGGCGCACCGGCGGCCGGCTGACGCTATCGGTGACCGACAATGTCACCCTGGTCGACGAGCTGACCATCGCGCCCGGCATCGCCAAACTCGATTATCTCAATGGCGAGGCGCTAAGCTCGTCGGGTGGCCGCTCGCGCCACGAGGTCGAGGTCGAAGCCGGCTATTACAACAATGGCATCGGCGCCCGGATCGAGACCAATTGGCGCAGCGCCACGCAGGTCAACGGCGGCCTCACCGGCGAGGATCTGCGCTTCGGCGATTACGCCACCGTCGACCTGCGCCTGTTCGCCAACCTCGGCGAGCGCTTCGACATCGTCTCGAAAAGCCCGTTCTTCCTCGGCAGTTCGCTGCGGCTCGAGGTGAAGAACCTATTCGACAGCCGCCCGCAGGTGCGCGGCGGCAGCGGCGCCATCCCGTTCGCCTATCAGCCCGACCGGCTCGAACCGATCGGCCGCACCGTCGGCATCAGCTTCCGGAAATTGTTCCTGCCCGCCCGCCTGTTCCGCTTCGGCGGCGGCGGCGGGTTCGGCGGGGGTCCGGGCGGCGGCGGCGGGCCGCCGCGACCGCGCGACTAGGCCTTGGCCGTCGCCCGGGCGATCGATTCGACCACCACCGCCTGCGCCGCGGTGGCATCGCCCCACTTGCCGACCCTCACCCATTTCTCGGGCTCCAGATCCTTGTAGTGGGTGAAGAAATGCTCGATCTGCTGGAGGACGATGGCCGGCAGATCGCTGCCTTCCATGACATCGGCATAATAAGGGCTGGTCGCGGTCTCGGGCACGGCCAGCAATTTCTCGTCGCCGCCGGCTTCGTCTTCGAGGAACAAGACCGCCACTGGCCGCGCGCGGATCACCGACCCGGGGATCAGCGGCCAGCGCGTCATGACCAGGCAGTCGAGCGGGTCGCCGTCGCCGCACAAAGTCTGCGGGATGAAGCCGTAATTGGCCGGATAGCGCATCGGCGTATGGAGGATACGGTCGACGAAGATCGCCCCCGACGCCTTGTCGAACTCATATTTGACGGGTTCGCCGCCGATCGGCACTTCGATCAGCACGTTGATGCTGTGCGGCGGGTTCGATCCCGCCGGAATCAGGTCGATGTTCATGGGTGACGCGCCTTAGCCCCTGCCGCGCCAAGGGCAACCCCCGGCGCGGCCAGCGGAGCCTCAGCGCGCCTTGAGCAGCAGGTCGAGCGGCCCGTCGTTTTTGCCGGTCTTGACCAGCCGCGGATAGCGCAGCCCGCCGGTGTAGGCGATATCGAGCGTCCGCACCGCCTCGCCGCGCTTGACGATCAGGCGGACCGGCGTGCCTCCCTTGGCCGCGATCACCGCATCCTTCAGCACGTCTTCGGAATAAGCGCGGTTGCCGACGGCAATGATCTCGTCGCCGCCGCGCAGGCCCTGGGCGAACGCGGGGGAGCCCCACAGCACGCCGCCCAGCTTCTTCTCCTTGCCGACGGATAAGCCGAGCGAATAGGTGAAGTCGGCCGACCCGTTGGACTTTAGCCGCGCCTTGTACGGCCCGGTTGGCTCGTCGGTGTAGCGCAATTCATAGCCCGACGTAGCGAACCCGGTCAGCGGCGCGTGGCTGCTGGTCAGGTCGACCCGGTCGTGGAAGAAGCGCGTCCAGTCGTACGGATAAATCCGGTTGAACGTCGCGACGACGTCCTCGCGGGTATAGGCGAGCTCGCCAAAATCGCCGTCGCGGACCCCGAAGAAGGCTTGCGCGAAATCGTCGATGCCGCGCTTGCCGCCGGTGCCCTGGCGGATGATCCCGTCGGCCTCGATCCAGATCAGCATGCCCTCGTTGTAATAATCCTCGTTGCGCATGAAGCTGCCCCACGGCTCGGGGCGGCGGTTCTGGATGATCGGGTCGTTGGTGGTGTCGAGCAGCGGCCGCCACTCGCGACCCTTCTGGTTGTCGAGCTGGGCGGCGGCGATAGCGATCTTGTCGAGCACGTCCTGCTTCGAACTCATGCCCGACCGCGCCTCGACCACGGTGCCCCAGAATTGCGTCTGGCCTTCGTATACCCACAGCAGGCTGTTGCGCAGCGGGGTGCGGTAATCGGGCACGACCTGGTCGGCCGGGCGGCGGAACTTGCCGTCCCAGCTGTGGGTGAATTCGTGCGGGAAGACATTCCGGTCGAGCAGGTGGTTGTCATAGTCGGTGTAGTAACCGGGCGAGGTCGAAATCTCGGTCGAGCGATGATGCTCCAGGCCGATCCCGCCAAGCTGGTCGCTGATCGCGTTCAGGAAGTCGTAATGGTCGAAGTGCCGTGCCCCGAACACCTTGATCTCCTGGTCGACCATCGCCCGATGCTTGGCCAGCACCGCCGCCGGGATGGCCAGTTCCTTGGCCGCGTCGGCGACGGTGTTGAGCGTCACCCCGTGGCCCAGATCGTCCTTGCGGAAATAGCGGCCGGCGAACACCGGCGAATCGACCAGCACTTCGTAATTCACCTCGCCATAAATCGGCGTGTTGGGCCCGCCGCCGGTCGGGCGCAGCGCGGTCGCCGCTTGCCATCCCGCGGGCAGCGTCAGCGACGCCACGACCGGGATCCGCCGTGTGTAATAACCGGCCGGATAGAGCGACACCTGGTTCCACTGCACATTGGCGATATCGGGCGTCATCACCACCCGGCCCTGGTTGCCGGTGGTCGCCGACAGGAATTGGAATTTCGCCTCGATCGAGGACACGCCCGCCGGCACCTCGACGCGGAAGCCGTAGACCTCGACCGGGTCGCGCATCCACGTCAGTTTCTGGCCGTTGGCGCTGAATTCCAGCCCCGCCAACTTGTCGATCTCGCCGTCGGGGCCGTGCGCGCCGGGCAGCCATTGCGGAAACAAAAGCACCAGCGACCCGGGGCCCGCCACCGGGATCGTCTCGCGCACCTTGAGGATCGACCGCGCGGTGTCGGTCGCGTCGACCTCCAGCCGGATAGTGCCGGGGTAGGGCACGTCGCGCGCGGCCGGCACGCTGTCGACGATTGGCAGCGGCGTCGGCGCCGAATTCTGCGCGCTTGCCGCCTGCGGGGCGGCGAGGGCGGCGATGAAGGGAAGGGCGAGGCGGAGTGCATACGCACGATACGGGCTGGTCATGGGCGCAAGGCTAGCGTCGTCGCCGCGCTGCCGCTAGTGGCGGGCCAAGTCGTATGTCGAAAATCCAGACACCCCAGCCCATTCGCGGCATGCAGAGCCTGCTCGGCGAGGAGGCCGACCGCTTCCATGCGGTCGTCGCCGCGTTCGATCGCGTGCGCCGCCTGTACGGCTTCAAGCGCGTCGAAGTGCCGGTGTTGGAACCGACCGCGGTGTTCGCCCGGACGATGGGCGAGACCACCGATGTGGTGTCGAAGGAAATGTATTCGTTTGAAGACCGCTCGGGCGACCAGGTCACGCTCCGCCCCGAATTCACCGCCGGCATCGCCCGCGCTTATCTGAGCGAAGGGTGGCAGCAATATGCACCGCTCAAAGTCGCGACGCACGGCCCGGCATTCCGCTACGAACGCCCGCAAAAAGGCCGCTTCCGCCAATTCCATCAGTTGGACGCGGAGATCATCGGTGCCGCCGAACCGCAAGCCGACGTCGAATTGCTCGCGTTCGGATCGCAACTGCTCGCCGAACTCGGCATCGGCGCGGTGACGCTCAAGTTGAACACCCTCGGCGACGTCGCCAGCCGCGACGCCTGGCGCGCAGAGCTGGTCGAATATTTCGCCAGCCATCGCGCCGACTTGAGCGAGGACAGCCAGGCGCGGCTCGACAAGAACCCCTTGCGCATCCTCGACAGCAAGGACCCGCGCGACCGCCCGCTGGCTGACAGCGCCCCGCCGATGACGCTGACCGCGGAGGCCGAGGATTTCTTCCTCGCCGTGCGCGCCGGTCTCGACGCCGCCGGGGTCGCCTATGAACTTAGCCTCCACCTCGTCCGGGGCCTCGATTATTACCGCCACACCGCGTTCGAATTCGTCACCGACCAATTGGGCGCGCAAGGCACCGTCATCGCCGGCGGCCGCTACGACGGCCTCATCGAACAACTCGGCGGCCCGCACACCCCGGCGGTCGGCTGGGCCGCGGGCATCGAGCGCCTCGGCATGCTGATTGACGCGCCAGACGCGGAGGTTATCGACGTCGCCATCGTCGTCGAAGATGATCGCGCGCTGGCTGCCGCCTGGGGTGCAGCGGCGCACTTGCGCGGCAACGGATTGTCGGTCGATATCATCGCCACCGGGTCGCCGCGCAAACGCTACGATCGTGCGGTAAAAAAGGGGGCGGGCGAAATTCTGGTGCTTGGAGTGGCGGACGATCGCGTGACGACGCGGATGAAGGCGGTGGAGAATTCGCGGATCGAGGCTGCGCTCGCCGGCCATGACTGGGCGGGGCCGACCGACGTATGAAAGGAATCTCGCTCGACAAGATCGTTTCGATCGAGGCGAAGAAGCATGAGTTGTCGGAGGCGATGGCCGCGCCCGACCTCGCGCCCGAGGAATTCGTTCGCCTGTCGAAGGAATATGCCCAGGTCGAGCCGGTCGCCGCCGCCGCGCGCGAAGTCCGCCGACTGCGCGCCGAACTCGAAGTGCTGATCGGCCTGGCCGCCGACACCACCGCCGAGGCCGAACTGCGCGAGCTGGCCGAGTACGAGGCCGACGACATCCGCATCACGCTGCCGCTGGCCGAGCGCGCGCTCGCCGTCCGCCTGCTGCCCAAGGACAGCGCCGACGATCGCGCGGCGATGCTCGAAGTCCGCGCCGGCACCGGCGGCGACGAGGCGGCGTTGTTCGCCGGCGACCTGGTCCGCATGTACCAGCGCTTCGCCGAGGAGCAGGGCTGGAAGTTCGAGCTCATCAACGCCTCGGCGTCCGACGTCGGCGGCTATAAGGAGGCGGTCGCCTCGATCGCCGGCAGCGGCGTATTCGCCCGGCTGAAATTCGAAAGCGGGGTGCACCGCGTCCAGCGCGTCCCGGCAACCGAAAGCGGCGGGCGCATCCACACCTCGGCGGCGACGGTGGCGGTGCTGCCCGAGGCCGAGGAAGTCGATGTCCAGATCAACGACGGCGACCTGCGCATCGACGTCTACCGCTCGTCGGGTCCCGGCGGGCAGTCGGTCAACACCACCGATTCGGCGGTGCGCATCACCCATTTGCCGACCGGGCTGGTAGTCATCCAGCAGGACGAGAAATCGCAGCACAAGAACAAGGCCAAGGCATTGAAGGTCCTCCGCACCCGCCTCTACGAACTCGAGCGCAGCCGCCTCGCCGACGAGCGTGCCGGCACGCGCCGCTCGATGGTCGGCTCGGGCGACCGGTCGGAGCGCATCCGGACCTACAATTTCCCGCAGGGGCGCGTGACCGACCACCGCATCAACCTGACCCTGCACAAGTTGGACGCGATCCTCGAAGGCCCCGGCCTGGCTGAGCTGGTCGACGCTTTGGTGTCGGAAGATGAAGCCGCGCGGCTGGCGAGCCTCGACGAGCTGTGACCATGGTCGCCCGGGCGCTCAGCCGCGCCACCCAGCGCCTTCGCGCGACTAGCGACACCCCGCGCCTTGACGCCGAACTGCTGATGGCCGCCGCGCTCGGCATCGGCCGCGACCGGCTGATCCTCGACCCCCCCAATCCTGCCATCCCCGCCACCTTCCTCGAAATGATCGATCGCCGCGCCGCCGGTGAACCGATCGCCTACATCACCGGCCAGCGCGCGTTCTGGACGATCGACCTCGAAGTCGGTCCCGGCGCCCTCATCCCGCGTCCCGACAGCGAAACCCTGCTTGTCGCCGCGGCCGAGCATTTCGCCGGCACGCCCGGCCCGGCCCGCATCCTCGACCTCGGCACCGGCCCCGGCACCTTGCTGCTCGCCGCGCTCGATGAGTGGCCCGACGCGACCGGGCTTGGCGTCGACGTGTCGGTCGAGGCGCTGGCTTATGCGCACCGCAATGCCGCGCGCCTCGGCCTCGCCCCCCGCGCGACCTTCGCCAACGGCGACTGGGCGGCCGGGGTCGGCGGCCGCTTCGACCTCATCCTGTGTAACCCGCCCTACATCGCCGACAATGCCGAAACCGGCCCCGGCGTCGCCGCGTTCGAACCGGCCGAGGCGTTGTTCGCCGGGGCCGAAGGGCTCGACGACTATCGCCGGCTCGCGCCAGAACTCGCTCGGCTGATCGCGCCCGGCGGGCTGGCGGCGATCGAGATCGGCTTCGACCAGGCGGACAGGGTCGCGGCTTTGTTCGCTGGCGTCGGACTCGATTCGGTGCTGGCCCGCGATCTCGCGGGACGGCCGCGCGCGCTGCTCATTCGCGGCTAAGCACGAAAAGGCTTGGAGTTCCGGCTCTTGCCCTATATATCGCAAGGCAGGGACGGGGCCGTGCTCGACAAGCCAGGACGCCCCCGCCGCCAACCCCCGACGACGATGGCTGTGTCGAGCGCTTGATGGCGCTGCTCATGGCAAGGGAGGGGCGGCCGACGCTTTTCAGGCGCTGGCCGACTTGTTCGCCGGGACGAAGACTTCCGAGTGAAGGACAGATGATGGCCCCCAAGTATGGGCGCCAGTGCGACAGGGAAACTAGCGCTTGATCAACAATCGTCAGGGTGGCCGCCGTCGCGGCCGCGGTGGGCAGCGTCCTCAGGGCGCGCCCGGAAACAGCGGCAACAATGCCCGCGACAACCGGCAGCGCGGCAATGCCGCCCAGCTGCTCGAGAAATACAAGAGCATGGCGCGCGATGCGCAGCTCGCGGGGGACCGCGTCCTGACCGAATATTACCTCCAGTTCGCGGACCATTATTTCCGCGTGCTCGAGGAAGGCCGCTCGCGCTTTGATGATCAGCAGCCTCAGCAGCAGCGTGGCCGCGGCCGCGACGACGAGGATGACGATGACGGCGACGATTATGACGCCGACATGGGCGACGATGACGGCGAGCCGCAACAGCAGCAGTCGCAGCAACAACCGCCTCGCCAACAGCCGCAGCAACAGCAGCAGCGCCCGCGTCCCGACCGCAACGACGATCGCCCCGACCGTCCGCGCCGCGACCGCGCCGCCAATGGTCGCGACGAGCGCCCGGCCGACAATGACCAGCGGATCGCCGCGGCGGTGCTGCCGCCCGCGATTGGCGCCGACAGCGACGACGATGCGCCGGCCGAAGCGCGCCCGCGCCGCCGGGTGCGCAAGGTCCGCGACGAAGACGGCGGGGACATCGCGCCGATCGCCTGACGCGGCGTAACTCGACGGATGTCTAAAAGGGGCAGCGGCTTAGGGTCGCTGCCCTTTTTCGTGCCCCCGGCTGTGACTGCAATGTCACGTCACACAACCGAAACAATCGAGTCACACGCCCGTCGCCGCCGCTTCCTAGTGCGATCCCCATCGGCGGCGCTGACTGGCCGCCCAAGGGGATTATTGCACATGAACGTCAAGAGTTTCGCCCTCGCCGCAACGGCGGCCGTGGCGCTCGCCATGCCGGCAATCGCCGACGCGCGCTCGATGCGCGCGGTCGGCTCGTCGACCGTCTACCCGTTCGCCAAGATGGTCGCGGAGCGGGTTGCCCGTTCCAACCCGCGGCTGGGCACGCCGATCATCGAATCGACCGGTACCGGCGCGGGCATGAAATTGTTCTGCGCCGGCGTCGGCGAGCGCTATCCTGACATTGAAAATGCCTCGCGCCGGATGAAGGCGAAGGAGGCCGCCATTTGCAAGGCGAACGGCGTCACGCAGGTTACCGAAATCCAGGTCGGGCTCGACGGCGTCGCGCTGGCGACCTCGCGCTCGACGCCGCTGTCCGGCGTGACCCAGCGCGACATCTACCTCGCGCTCGCCAAGACACCGTTCGGCAAGCCCAACCGGACCAAGACCTGGAAGGACGTCAACGCCAAGCTCCCGGCGCTGCCGATCCGCGTCTATGGCCCGCCGACGACCTCGGGCACGCGCGACGCGCTCGGCGAATTGCTGATGACCCCGCCGTGCGAAGCCAATGCCGGCATGGCCGCGATGAAGAAGTCGGACGAAGCGCGCTTCAAGGCGATCTGCACCGGCATCCGCACCGACGGCGCCTACATCGAAGCGGGCGAGAACGACAATCTCATCGTCCAGAAGCTTGAGGCCAATTCGGGCACGCTCGGCATCTTCGGCTACAGCTTCCTCGAAGAGAATGCGGCCAAGCTCAAGGGCGTGACCATCAACGGCGTCACGCCGACTTATCAGACGATCAGCTCGTTCGCCTATCCGGGCGCGCGGCCGCTTTATGTCTACGTCAAGAACGCCCATGTCGCGGCGATCCCCGCGGTGCGCGCGTTCGTCGCCGAATTCACCAAGGAAAGCGCGTTCGGACCGAAGGGCTACCTGCTTTCGGGCGGGCTGGTCGCGTCGCCGAACAATATCCGCGCCCGGTCGCAGCAGGCGGCCCGCTCGCTGACGCCGCTCAACTTCGGCTCGCTCAAGTAATTTCACCGGGGCAGCGGCCAGTCGGTCGCTGCCCCGGTTAGGGCTTCCGCGAAGGGCGCGGAAGCGGGGAAAGGGAATAGAATGACTCGCAAGCTTTTGCTCAGCGCGCTCCTCGCAGGTTGCGCTTTTTCGATGACGTCCCCTGCGTTGGCTCAGGAAGCCGTGCCGCAGGTCGAGCCGACCGAACCTGACTCATCGGACGCGACCGCGGATGCGGCCATCGCCGCCGCGACTCCGGTTGACGATGCCCAGGCCAAGATCGAATTGCTCCAGGCGCAGGTAGAGGCGCTCCAGGAATCGCTCACCCAGATCCAGGCCACCATGGCCAAGACCGCGCCGACCTGGAAAGGCGCGCCGCTTTATGAGGACAAGGAAGCGGGCTGGTCGTTCAAGCCGCGAGGCCGCATCCAATACGACGTCGGCTATGTTTCGAACCCCAACGAATCGATTGTCACGCGAAACCTCGGCTTCAACACCCGTGCGCGACGGATCCGCTTGGGCGCGGAGGGCACGATCCCCGGCGGGCTCGGCTATAAGTTCGAAATGGATTACGCCAACGGCAGTGTTGGCTTCGGCGACGTCATCTTGAGCTACTCGCCGAAGAAATCGCGCTTCAACGTCGCCATCGGCAATCAGGAAACGCTCAACGGGCTTGAGCAGATCACCAGTTCGCGTTTCACAAGCTTCGTGGAGCGCGCTGCGTTCGACGACGCATTCATCAATACCCGTCGCATCGGTCTGAATGTCGGCTATATCAACAAGGCCGGTGACTTCCGCGCAAATGTCGGCGCGTTCGCGGCCCACTCGATCGATTCTCAGCTCGACAATGACGGCTGGATCGCCGCATCGCGCGTAGTCTACTCGCCGCTCAAGGGCGGCAACCAACTACACTTCGGCGCCAACTATCAGCACCGCGACTTTCAGTCGAACAACGGCACGACCGTTGCTGCCTCGGCGGGCCAGCCCTCAACCAATCAGCTGTCACGCTATCGCGCCCGGCCGTTCACCCAGCTGACCGACCAGCGCTTCGTCGACACGGGGAATTTCGCCGCCAAGAGCGACGACATCTTCGGCGTCGAGGCCGCCGGCATCTTCAAGTCGCTGCATATCGCCGCGGAAGGCCAGTATCTGAAAAGCAATGCCTACAAGAAGGGCGAGAGGATTGTCGTCAATCCGTCCGATCCGTTGGACGT
>JBDSRV010000004.1:0-21764 GCA_039929125.1 Sphingomicrobium sp. | reverse complement strand
CGAAGTGCGGCTGAAGAGCTTCCTCGAGATGCGCGGGGCCGACGGCGGGCGGTGGGGGCGGATCTGCGCGCTCCCTGCTTTATGGGTTGGCCTGCTGTATTCCGACAGCGCGCTCGATGCCGCGTGGGACCTGTGCCGTCACTGGACGATCGAGCAGCGCGAGGCGCTGCGCCATGCTGTGCCGCGGCTGGCGCTCGACGCGGCGGCGCCCGACGGGGGCACGGTGCGCGACCTTGCCGCCCAGGTCCTCGACATTGCCGCGGCCGGCCTGCGCGACCGCGCCGAGCTCAATGCCGCCGGTGACAATGAAGGCGGCTTCCTCGATCCGCTGCGCGAGGTCGTCGCCAGCGGCAAGACCTTCGCCGACCGGCTGCTCGACCGCTATCATGACGAATGGAACGGCGACGTCAGCCACGTCTACGACGAATTCAGTTTCTAAGCGGCGCTGCGATACGGGTGCCCGGCCTGTCGGTCGGTGGGAAGACGGACAGGCCGGACCTCTGCTGCTGAAACGCGGCGAGGTGGCCCGGTCCAGCGAATCCTCCGTGCCGGTTGGCGATGGAAACCGTCTGCCGCGTCCGCGCCAAGCGATCCCCACCCCTGCGACTCGGTATTAAACGCCGGTTAATTTGATGCGATTTAATGTAATTTGGCAAGGCCTAGACGATTTTCCGTGCATTTGCGGAGACGGGCGGTGCCGTTACCGACGGGCCACGGACGGGTTGAAATCTTCACCCGCACCCCTCGGCCGCGTTGACTCGCATGCCCGCAGGACTAGACGCGCCGGTCAAAGGGCGGGCCGCGGGGGCCCCGCCCGATCCCTCATGACAGCGAGTCTATGATGCGCACCCTTTCGTCTGTTTCGATCCTGGCGCTGGCCGCTGCCGGCTCGACAATCCTCAACGTCGCGCCGGCCGCCGCCCAGGCCACCAGCACCACCGGCACGCCGACCGTCGACACCTCCCAGTCGGTCGAGGAAATCGTCGTCACCGCCCAGCGCCGCAGCGAGAATTTGCAGGACGTGCCGCTGTCGGTGTCAACCGTCAGCAACGACACATTGGCCGCGATCAACGCCGGCGGCGCCGACGTCCGCGGCCTGTCGGGCCGGGTGCCCAGCCTCAACATCGAAAGTTCGTTCGGGCGGACGTTTCCGCGCTTCTACATCCGCGGCCTCGGCAACACCGACTTCGATTTGAACGCGTCGCAGCCGGTCAGCCTGGTCTATGACGACGTCGTCCTCGAAAACCCGATCCTCAAGGGCTTCCCGGCGTTCGACGTCGACCGCATCGAAGTGCTGCGCGGCCCGCAGGGCACGCTGTTCGGACGCAACACCCCGGCCGGCATCGTCAAGTTCGACACGGTCAAGCCGGGCGAAGGCCGCAACTATGCCAAGGTCAGCATCGGCAGCTACCTGACGACCAACGCCGAGGGCGCGGTCGGCGGCAAGCTCAGCGACACCGTGTCGATGCGCCTGTCGGGCCTCTACCAGCACCGCAACGACTGGATCGACAATCTCGCCGCCCCCGGCAAGCACAACCTCGAGGGCTATGACGACATCGCCCTTCGCGCCCAGATCCAGGTCAACCCGACCGCCGACATCAAGCTCCGTTTGGTCGGCCAGCTACGCGACTATAACGGCAATGCGCGGATTTTCCGCGCCAACGCGATCAAACCCGGCACCAACCATTTGATCGGCCTCGACGGCGGCGACTTCCGCCGCGACCAGGTCCGCCAGGACGGCATCAACTATCAGCGGCTGAAGAACCAGAACGTCGCGCTCAACGGCGAATATGATGCCGGTCCGGTCAGCCTCTATTCGATCAGCAGCTATTGGCACGGCACCCTCAACAGCCGCGGCGACATCGACGGGGGCTTCGGCTGCTCCTTCTGTGGCCCCGGCTTCACCAACAACAGCAGCCCTGGCTTCATTCCGTTCTCGGCCCACACCGCCGACGCGATCCCGAGCCTCGACCAGTTCACGCAGGAGGTGCGCGTCGCGTCGAACAACAAGGGCGGCCTTGGTTACCAGGCGGGCGTTTTCTACTTCAACGAGAAGCTCGACATCGCCAGCTATGATTTCGCGGCGCCCGATTCCGCCGTCAAGAATGCCATCGCGATTCAGCGCCAGGACAGCAACGCCCTCGGTATCTTCGGCTCGCTCAACTATGATTTCGGCAACGGCTTCAAGCTCCAGGCCGGGGCGCGCTGGAACCATGACAAGCGCGTCATGGACGCATCGCGCCCGTTCGACACGCGCGGCTTTACCGGCCCGCCGGTCCCCAACCAGCATGCCAAGGTCAAGGATGGCGTGCTGACGTGGGACGCCAGTGCCGCTTACGCGGTCAATGACGACGTCAACCTCTACGCCCGCGTCGCCAAGGGCTATCGCGCCCCGGCCATCCAAGGCCGCCTGCTATTCAGCAGCGAGCTATCGGTGGCCAAGAGCGAAAAGACGATGTCCTATGAAGCCGGGGTCAAGTCGACGCTGCTCGATCGCCGTCTTCGCTTCAATCTCGGCGCTTATTATTTCGACACCAAGGACCTGCAGCTGACCGCGGTTGGCGGCTCGTCCAATTTCACCACCTTGCTCAACGCCGACCATGTCCGTGGCCATGGATTCGAGGCAGAACTTGAAGCCCGTCCGGTGCGCGGCCTGACGCTGACCGGGGGCGTGTCGTACAACCACACAAGGATAGATTCGCCCGGGCTTGGCGTCGGCATCTGCGGAGCGCCGTGCACGGTTCTCGACCCGCTGATCGCGCCCGGCATCGCTTCGATCAACGGCAATTCGCTGCCCCAGGCACCGAAGTGGACGATTAACTGGACCGCCGGTTACGAAGTGCCGATGGGCAATGGCGCGCTCTACGTCTTCACCGACTGGTACCATCGTTCCAAGGTCGACTTCTTCCTCTACAAGTCGGTCGAATTCAGCGACAATCAGCTGACCGAAGGCGGTCTTCGCATCGGTTACAAGACCGATCGCTTCGACATCGCCGCGTTCGGCCGCAACATCCTCGACGACAAGAGCGCGGTGTCGGGCATCGACTTCAACAACCTCACCGCGATGGTCAACGAACCGCGCATCTTCGGCGTCGAAGCCGGGATCAAGTTCTAGTTCGTTCGCGGACGTGGAAAACAGGCGGCGGGTGCGGGCATCGCATCCGCCGCCTTTTTGTGCCAAGCCCCGCGCCATGACCGAGCTTCGCACCCTGTATCCGCCCTTCGAACCCTACGCTTCCGGCATGCTGGAGGTCGGCGACGGCCACGCCCTCTATTGGGAGCGCAGCGGCACGCCGGGCGCCAAGCCGGTGGTGTTCCTCCACGGCGGGCCAGGCGCGGGATCGAGCCCCAAGCACCGCGGCCAGTTCGACCCGGCGCGCTATGACATATTGGTGTTCGACCAACGCGGCGCCGGCCGCTCGACGCCGCACGCCAGCCTTGATGCCAACACCACGTGGGACCTGGTCGGCGACATCGAGAAACTGCGCGCCCTATGCGGCGTCGACCGCTGGATGGTGTTCGGCGGAAGCTGGGGATCGACGTTGTCCTTGGCCTATGCCGAGGCGCACCCCGAGCGGGTCACCGAACTGGTGCTGCGCGGTATCTTCCTGTTCGCCCAGCATGAGATCGACTGGCTGTACCGCCGTGGTGGCGCGGCCGAATTGTATCCCGACAAATGGGACGAATTCCTCGTGCCTATCGCGCCCGAAGACCGCGACGACGACCTCGTCGAGGCTTATCACCGGCTGCTCACCGGCGACGACCGCGCCCGCCAGCTGGCGGCGGCCAAGGCGTGGAGCAAATGGGAGGGCGAGGTTGTCACCTTGCTGCCCAACGCGGCGATGATCGAAGAAGCGACCGGTGACGATTATGCCATCGCCATCGCCCGCATCGAGAATCATTACATGCGCAACCGCGGCTGGCTCGAGGAAGGCCAGTTGCTGCGCGACGTCGGCAAGCTCAAAGGCATCCCGGGCATCATCGTCCAGGGGCGCCACGATTGCTGCACCCCGCCGCGCGCCGCCTGGGAATTGCACAAGGCGTGGCCCGAGGCGGACCTCGAAATCGTCGCCGATGGCGGCCATTCGTTCAGCGAGCCGGGCATCCTCGACGGCCTGATCCGCGCCACCGATCGCTTCGCCGGATAGAACGATGAGGGCGGCGACGGCGATGCGGCTGGGGGCGGGACCCGCCGCGACCATACTCACCGTCCATGGGTCCGACCACCCGACCGACATCGGCGAAGGCCAGTCCGGCAACAGCGGGTCGACCGACCTTTACCGCCTGCTCGGCTCCGACGTGCGGACCGACCGCCTCGAAATCACCCGCCAGTTCTTCCGCCAGGGCCAGCGGCCGGCGCTTGAGCAATATGAGTATGTCGTCAATTTGATCACCGATCCTGACCAGAACCCGCAGGTGCTGGCCAATGTCGCGCGACTGCTGCGCGGGTATCGCGGCAAGGTCATCAACCCGCCCGCAGCGGTGCTGCGGACGACGCGCGACAAGGTCGCGGCACGGTTGGCGGGCACACCCGGGCTGATCGTCCCCAAGGTGGTCCGGTTCAGGGCCGGAAGGCCGGCCGCCGTGCTGGTGCTGATCGAGCGGGCCGGCCTGGCCTATCCGCTGATCGTCCGCCGCGCCGGAACCCATGGCGGCCACATTTTGGGCCTGTGCCAGGGCGCAGATCAGGTCGCCGCCTGCATCGAGCCCGGGGCCGAGCATTTCGCCACTGAATTCTTCGACTACCGGAGCCCCGACGGCCACTATCGCAAGGCGCGGATCTTCTTCATCGGCGGCCATATGATCCTGCGCCATCGCGTCGCGCTTGAAAGCTGGAACGTTCACGCCGGCGACGGGCACAAATATATGATGAGCCACCCCGCCCTGCTGGCCGAAGAGGATGGCATGATGGCGGTGTCCGAGGGCGCGTTTCCGCCGGCGGTGCACGACGTCCTGCGCGACATCCGCCAGCGTATCGGGCTCGACTTCTTCGGGGTCGATTTCGGGCTGACCGAGGACGGGCGGCTGCTCCTGTTCGAAGCCAATGCGACGATGAACTTCCTGCCGTTCGCGCCCGATCCGCGGTTCGAGTATCTGCAGCGCTGCATCCTGCCCGCCCAGGTCGCGCTGTGGGAGATGGTCGGTCTGAGGCACCCGACCACGGCCTGAGCCCTCAGGCGTCGGGCAGCGCCTGCTTCGCCTGTCCCCAGCCGGCCAAGAGTTTCGAGCCGGCGCGGTCGTGCAGCCGATCGACGTCGCGGATGGTGAAGGCGTTGCCGCCTTTATAGCCGGCGAGTTCCTCCCACGCGATCGGGGCCGCGACCGGCGCTCCTTCGCGCGCCCGCGCCGAGTAAGGCAGCACCGCGGTCGCGCCGCGCTGATTGCGCAGCCAGTCGAGGAAGATGCGGCCCTTGCGCTGGGCCTTGCGGATATTGGCGGTGAAGCGCTCGGGCTCGGCCTCGGCGACGGCGCGGCTGAACCGTTCGGCGAACGACCTCACCCGCGGCCAGTCGACGGTGGCGTCGAGCGGGACGACGACATGGATGCCCTTGCCGCCACTGAGCAGCGGGAAGCTTTTCAGCCCAAGGTCGGCGAGCAATGCGCGAAGCCGCTCGGCCGCGTCCCTGACCTTGGCGAAATCCAGCCCCACGTCGGGGTCGAGGTCGAACACCAGCCGGTCGGGCTTTTCGAGCGGATCGATTCGACTGCCCCAGCCGTGGAATTCGATGGTCCCCATCTGGACGCAGGCAAGCAGGCCGCGGACGTCGTCGAAGTAGAGGTAATCCTCGGTCGATCCGTCCTTTTCCTTGACCGGGACATGCTTGACGAATTCGCCCATCGTCCCGCTGTCGTGCTTCTGGAAGAAGCAATGCTTGCCGCGACCCTGCGGGCAGCGGATCAAGGTCACCGGCCGGCGCGCGGTGTCGACCATCATCAGCGCTTCGATTCCCGCATAATAATCGGCCAGCTGCCCCTTGGTGATGCCGTCTTCGGGGAAGATCACGCGGTCGGGGTTGGTGATGCGGATGCCAAGGCTCTCGGCGGTGGCGCGTTCGGCCTTGCGTTCCGCCGCCTTGAGTTTGGCCGGCGTTTCGCGGACGACATCGGCGGCCGGCTTGTCCTCGCGCAGGGCGATGAAGCTGGGATGGCGCAAAATATTGTCGCTGGTGAACTCGGTGAAGGCGACCTCCGCGACCAGCACGGGTTTGATCCAATGGGCGCCGCGGCGGTCGGCGCGGGGCACATCGAGCGGCGCCTCATCGCGCGCCAGCGGCGCCATCCGCTCCATCAGGCTATCGATCATCGCCGCGTTGAAGCCGGTGCCGACCTTGCCGGCATAGGTCAGCATCTTGCCCTCGCGCAGCCCGAGCAGGAGCGAGCGGAAGCCGCGGCGCTTGTCGCTTTGCGACCAGCCGACAATGACGAATTCCTGGCGCTGGATGCATTTCACCTTGAGCCAGTTTCGTCCGCGCGCGCCGCGATAGGGGGCGCTGACCTTCTTGCTGATGATCCCTTCGCCGCCCTCGGCGCAGATTGCGGTGAACAGCGCTTCGCCCTTGCCGATGACATGATCGCCATAGACGATCGGCGGCGCGACGCCTTCAAGCAGCGCGGCGAGGAGCCCCTTGCGCTCAAGGTTGGACAGCTTGCGGATGTCCTCGCCCTGGTCGACCAGCAAGTCGAAGGCGTAATAAACAAGGTTCTTGCCGTCGCCGTCCTTGAGGGTCGACTGGAGGCGCTGGAAGTCGGGCTTGCCCGCCTCGTTGAGGGCGACCGCCTCGCCATCGATCAGGCAGCCCGCAGGAAGCGCCGACGCGGCCCGCGCCAGCGTGCTGAACTTGTCCGACCAGTCCTTGCCATTGCGCGTCCAGGCGGTCGCCGCGCCGTCGCCAGTGGCGATCAGCAGGCGGTACCCGTCATACTTATATTCGTGGATCCACTCGGCCCCGGTAGGCACCGCGTCGACCAGCGTCGCGAGCTGCGGATCCATGAACGGCGGCGGCTTGACCCCCGCTTTCTTCTTCGCCCGGCCGCCCTTCGCCCCGGCGCGGTTGGATTTCCACACATCGCCGCCCGACGCGATCTCGGCCATCGACCGGCCGGTGGTGACGCTGGTCAGATGCGCATCGACCAGCGCTTCGCCATTGTCGGGATCGGCGAAGTCGTCGGTGACCTTCTTCAGCATCCAGTTTTCGCCGCGTTCGCCGGGGCGACCCTTGAGGCGGAACATCACCCAGTCGCCCTTCATCCGTTCGCCTTCGAGGCGGAAGTGGAGGTGGCCTTCCTCGATCGTCTTGCGCGGGTCCTTGCCCGGTTCCGGAACCCACCGCCCTGCGTCCCACAACATCACCGTGCCGCCGCCATATTCGCCCTTCGGGATGGTGCCTTCAAAGTCGGCATAACCGAGCGGGTGATCCTCGGTCCGTACCGCCAGCCGGTTGGCGCCGGGATCGAGGCTTGGGCCCTTCGGCACCGCCCAGCTTTTCAGCACACCGTCCATTTCCAACCGGAAATCCCAGTGCAGGCGCGAGGCGTCATGCTTCTGCACGACAAAGCTGTCGCCCTTTGCGCGGCCTTTCCGCCCCTTGGGCTCGGCGGTCTTCTTGAAGTCGCGCTTCTCGTTGTAGGTGGCGATATCGAGCGGCAGCTTCGCCATCGGCTAGGCCCGCTTGCGCGCCGGCGCGGGCTTTTTCGGCGCGGCCTTCTTTTTCGCCGGTGCCGCCGCTTTGTCGTCGCCCAGGCTCTTCTTCAGCGCGGCCATCAGGTCAATTACGTTGGACCCCTTGGCGGGCGCGTCCGACGAAGGGTCCTGGATGATCCTCTTGCCCTTCTTCTTCTGCTTCTCGTCGATCAGCTTCCTTAGCGCGTCGATATAGCGGTTCTGAAATTCGCCCGCGTCGAAGTCCGACGCTTTCTTGTCGATCAGCGTCTGGGCGAGGTCGAGCAGGTCGGGATCGGGCTTGGTGTCGCCGATGTCGCGGAAATAGCTCGACGCCTTGTTGACCTCGTCGGCGTAGCGCAGCGTCTCGAGCACCATCCCGCGGCCGCACGGCTTCAAGGACACGACATATTCCTGGCCGCGCATTGCCAGCTGGCCGATGCCGACCTTTTTCGACTGGCGCAGTGCCTCGCGCAGGACGATGAACGCTTCCTCGGCCAGATCGTCGGCGGGAACGACGAAATAGGGCTTGTCGTAATAAATGGGGTCGATGTCCGAGAGGTCGACGAACTGGGTCAGCTCGAGCGTCTTGCGGCTCTCCAGCTTGACCTTCTCGATCTCCTCCGGGTCGAGCAGGACATATTCGCCCTTGGCCACTTCATACCCCTTGAGGATCTCGTCGCGGTCGACCGGGCCGATGCCGGGCACGGTCTTTTCGTAGCGGACGCGCTGGCCCGACGGTTCGTGGATCTGGTGGAAGGCGATCGACCGGCCGGCCTTGGTCGCGGGAAATATCTCGACCGGGATCGAGACCAACGCCAACCTGATCTGCCCCCGCCATGAAGGACGCGCCGCCATCTTCATTCCCCTGATCGATACGAAGCCGATTCAATCGATGGGCGCGAGAGTCGTTCCCGCTCGACCGGCCAAACGTTGACTGAAGCGGGCCGGCGATGGCAAAGGCGGCGCTCGCCCGGGCGGGTGTAGCTCAATGGTAGAGCAGAAGCCTTCCAAGCTTACGACGAGGGTTCGATTCCCTTCACCCGCTCCATAGCCTGACGCCGGCGGCATCAGAGAGCGAGGACCATCCTCTCCGCGCGGTTGACAGGCTTGCGGCGGCCCGCCATTGGCCCCGCCATCGCACCTGGAGAGGTGGCCGAGTGGTTAAAGGCAGCAGACTGTAAATCTGCCCGGGTTTCCCGTACGCTGGTTCGAATCCAGCCCTCTCCACCACCTTTTCGGTTGATGCCGGATGCGGACAAAGCAGCAATCTCAGCATGTTATCCGCGAAGGCAAACCCATGTATTGGCAGTTTTGGTTGGACTGACGTAAGGGAATGCAAGACTCGACGATCTGCTGGCTTGGTCTCGTGAGACCGAAAGGAGTAGGTGATGACATCGGCTGCTCCACTATTCGCGGAATGGTCCAAAGTGGATGATCATTTGAACGAGCGTATCGCCCGACTTTCGAGCGGACAATTAGAGTGCCTCGAGCTCGTCAATCTTCATTTATCCTCCAAGGAAATTGCCGGCCGCCTCGGCATTTCGTCGCACACCGTCGACCAGCGCATCCGCCAGTCGCTCCACACGCTTGGCGTCGAGCGTCGCTCCGAAGCGGCGCGAATGGTCGCCGCGAGCGGCGCTTTCGCCGAGCCTTATCAGCGGTTGATACATCAACCGCCGCACATCGACGGCTTCCCGGCCGCGCCGCACAACGGCGACGCGGTCAGTCATCAGATTCGGCACGCTGATCGTGCAGGGAAGCCCAGTTCCGCCGGTGTCATCACCGAGCAGACAACGTCGGATTTCTGGTCTTCCCTGCCATTGCCGTTTGCAACGAGGAGCCAGCCCAGGAATGAAATGAGCGTCGGTTTCCGGCTGCTCTGGATCATGATCATCGCCATGGGCGCCATTTTCTCCGCCGGCATGTACCTTGCCGGCCTTGAAAGCCTGTCGCGGATGCTGAGCCACTAGCCGGATCGACCTTCACGTTTTCCTGGACCAGCCGCCAGGGCGCCAAGTGCGTCCGGGAAGGGGAGAACATATGCGCAAACAACAGCTTGAAAACGCCGCCTTCGACGTCGCCACCCAGGTCCGGGCGGTCGAGGATTCGATCGACAGCGCACTGGGCGAGATCGCCGAACTCCAGGGCAGGATGATCTTTGCCCGCTCGATCGCCGGCGTCGGGATCGCCACCGGCCATGACTCGCTGCAACACCTCGCCAACGCCCTTCAGGGCCTGGTCAGCGCCCGCGGCGGCATGGCCAACTGCCACGCGGCGCTGGTCAATGCCAAGCAGTCGGTTCCCGGCTTGCGTACGGTTGCGTTTGGCGACACCGATGATTGTCCCAAGAATCCAATGGCCGAACTGCGGGTGGTCGCCTGACCCTGGTAGACAAAAGGGTCCGATCGATGCTCAGGAAGCGTTCCTAGTGCACACGAAGTACCTTTATTGGGCAACGCTCACACTGACGTGCAGTTATGCCCTGTTGCGGGGCCGTGGCGACGCAAGAGTCGCCGCGGCCGTGTGCGCCATCGCATCCTTGGTCACCCATTTCATCATCGCGCCCAAGCTGGGCGGCTTTTACAGCTTCGAGACCGGGGTCCTGCTGGTCGACACTGCCACTTTTGCCGCGTTCGTCATCGTCGCATTGACGTCATCGCGGTTCTGGCCGCTGTGGATCGCGGGGCTTCAGATGACGACCCTGCTGGCGCATGCGATGCGGCTGATGTCGTCGGACTTGCTGCCAATTGCCTATGCGGCGGCGGGGCGCTTCTGGAGCTATCCGATCTTGTTGATCCTGGTCGCCGGGACGTGGCGGCACCAAAGCCGGACCCGCGCCGAAGCGGGCCGCGCCTTCGCGACCTGAGGATCCGGCCCCTTCTCGACCCGACCGCGAACCGCTAGCAAGCGCCGATGACCGCGCTACCTCCCCTCGCCCAGTCGTTGCTCGACGCGATTGCCGAGCCGTCCCTGCTGATCAGGGCGTCGCGGATCATCGCCGCCAACCCGGCGGCGCGGCAGCTGTTCGGCAACGGCATCGAGGGCAAGGACGTGCGCCTGGCGATCCGCCATCCCGCGGCGCTCGACCTGATCCTTGGCGGCAGGCCCGGCGAGACCGACTTGATGGGCATCGGCGGGGTCGACCGGCCGTGGCGGCTGAGCCTGATCGAGCTGGGCGGGGGCAATGCCCTCGTCCGCCTGACCGACCAGGCCGCGCTGCGCGCCGCCGAGCGCATGCGCGTCGATTTCGTCGCCAACGCCAGCCATGAACTGCGAACCCCGCTGGCGACCGTCACCGGCTACGCCGAAACCCTGGCGGACGAGGAACAGCTCGACGAGGCTACGCGCCGCAGCTTTGGCGCCACCATCCGCGCCGAGGCGACGCGCATGCTGCGCCTGATCGAGGAGTTGATGAGCCTGTCGCGGATCGAGGCCGACCGCTTCCGGCCGCCATCCGAGATGGTCATCGCCGCCGACGTCATTGCGCTGGCGATGGAGCAATGCGCCGAATTCGCGCGGCGCCGCGGCGCGTCGATCGACGCCACGGTCGACCCCGGCCTGCCACGGTTCCGCGGCGACCAGCGCCAGCTTGTCCAGCTGGTCGACAACCTGGTCACCAACGCCATCCGCTATGGCTGCAGCGGCGAGGGTAACGCCGTTGCCGTGACGGCGGGTCGCGAGGGAAGTTCGCTGGTGCTTACGGTCCGCGATTCCGGCCAGGGCATCGCGGCCGAGCACCTCCCGCGGCTGACCGAGCGCTTCTACCGGGTCGATGCGGCGCGATCGTCCGAAGATCGCGGCACCGGGCTCGGCCTGGCCATCGTCAAGCACATCGTCGAGCGCCACCGAGGCACGCTCGCCATCCGTTCGGCGCCCGGAGCCGGCACCGAGGTCATCGTCCGCCTGCCGATCGAGTGAACGCCGCCGCGGCTGTCATCATCCTGTAACGATAGTGTCACAGGGAGCGCGAGACTCGTCGCCATGGGGTCGCTGGAACGGGCGCCCAACGGCCACCCGAAGGAGTGTTCAGATGAAGAAGATGATGTTCGCGCTGCCGTTGGTGGCGCTGGTCGCGGCCTGCGGCTCGGGCGGTGGCGACAAGTCGACCGGCAGCCAGATCAAGATCGTCGGTTCATCGACCGTCTATCCCTTCACCACCGCCGCGGCGGAAGATTTCCAGCGCGCCAACCCAGGGACCAGCGTGATCGTCGAATCGACGGGCACTGGCGCCGGCATGAAGCTGTTCTGCGCCGGGGTCGGCAACGACTTCCCGGACATCGTCGACGCCTCGCGGGCGATGAAGGCGAGCGAATATGCTGACTGCGCCAAGGTCGGCGCCAAGACCATCATCGAAGTGCCGATCGGCATCGACGGGTTGACCCTGATCGAGGGCAAGGGCGCTGCGGCCCTCAACCTTACTGTCGCCGACATCTACAAGGCGCTCGCCGCCAACCCGTTCGGCAAGCCCAATACCGCCAAGACCTGGAAAGACGTCAACCCGGCACTTCCGGCGATCAAGATCCGCGTCCTCGGTCCGCCGCCGACATCGGGCACACGCGACAGCCTGGCCGACCTCATCCTCACCAAGGGCTGCGAAACCGACCCTGCGATGAAGGAATTGAAGAAGTCGGACGAGAAGAAGCAGAAGGACGTCTGCACCAAGATCCGCGAGGACGGTGCGTATGTGGAGGCCGGCGAGAATGACAATCTGCTGGTCCAGAAGGTCGCCGCCGACCCCGGCACGCTTGGCGTCCTCGGCTTCAGCTACCTCGAAGAGAATGCCGACAAGGTGAAGGCGGTGTCGCTCGCCGGGGTCACTCCGACCGAAGCGACGATCGCCGACCTGAGCTATCCGGGCAGCCGCAAGCTCTATTTGTACGTCAAGGGCGAGCACATTGCCGCCAAGCCGGTGATCAAGCAGTTCATTGCCGCTTACGCCAAGCTGTGGGGCAAGGGCGGGGTGCTGGAGAAGCGCGGGCTGGTGCCGTTCGGCGACGCCGATGCCGCCGGTGCAACCACCCAGGCGGCGGCGCTCAAGCCGCTCGACGCAGCGACCCTCAAGTAGAACAGCGGCGGCGAGCGCCATGAGCCTGACCCTGGCGCTCGTCGCCGTCATCCTTATTGCGCTCGCCGCCGGATTCATTGCGTTTCGCGGCGCCCGCCGGCTGCGCGGCACTGGGCAGCGGCTCAACAGCCTGCCGATCTATCACTTCTTCCACGCGGCTTTGTGGGCGGCGCTGCCGGCGCTGATCTTCCTCGCCATTTGGACTCCGGTCCAGACCAATTTCGTCAACCAGGCGGTGCTTGCCAGCCCCGAAGGCCGCGCCCTGCCCGCCTTCGACATGCAGCGCGAAGCGATCCTTGGCGAAGCGCGCGAGATTGCGTCGGGTCGGCGCGACGCCGGGTTCAACCCCGAATCCGCCGGCCTCGTGCCGCGTTTCACCGAAGCCGAGGCGCGCTACGGCACGCTCGGCGGTGCGGTCGCGATCCTCATCGCTTTGGCCGGGGCGGCCCTGGCGCTGCGCAAGGTACGGATCGACTTCCGCGCCCGCAGCGGGGTCGAGCGGCTGGTCATGGCCTTGCTCGTCGGCGCGTCGCTGATCGCCATCCTGACCACGCTCGGCATCGTCCTGTCGTTGCTGTTCGAGAGCCTGCGCTTCTTCCGCCTGGTCAGCCCGACCGAATTCTTGTTCGGCACCAGCTGGAGCCCGCAGACCGCGATCCGGGCCGACCAGGCGGGATCGTCGGGCGCATTCGGCTCGGTGCCCCTGTTCTGGGGCACGGCGTTCATTGGCGCGATCATCGCGATGATCGTCGCCATTCCCCTCGGCCTGATGAGCGCCATCTTCCTCACCCAATATGCGCCCGCCGGGGCGCGCCGCTGGCTCAAGCCGATCCTCGAGATCCTCGCCGGCGTGCCGACCGTAGTCTACGGCTATTTCGCCGCGCTGACCGTGGCGCCGCTGGTACGCGACTTTGGCCTGTCGCTGGGCATCACCTCCGCCTCGTCGGAAAGCGCGCTCGCCGCCGGCCTCGTCATGGGCATCATGATCATCCCGTTCGTCAGCTCGATGGCCGACGACAGCATCGCCGCCGTGCCGCAGGCGATGCGCGACGGCAGCCTGGCGCTGGGCGCGACCAAGTCGGAAACGATCAAGAGGGTCGTGCTACCCGCCGCCCTCCCCGGCGTCGTCGGCGGCGTGTTGCTGGCGGTCAGCCGGGCGATCGGCGAAACGATGATCGTGGTCATGGCCGCGGGCCTTGCCGCCAACATGACCGCCAACCCGTTCGCCAGCGTCACCACGGTCACCGTCCAGATCGTCCAGTTGCTCACCGGCGACCAGGAATTCGACAGCGCCAAGACGCTCGCCGCCTTCGCGCTAGGGCTTGCCCTGTTCATAATCACCCTGTTGCTCAACCTCATCGCGCTGATCGTCGTGCGCCGCTACCGAGAGGCCTATGAGTAAAGCGCCCGCCTCCGCCGTGCTGCCCGCGACCCGCTGGATCGACGGGTCGATGACTGCGCGCGTCCGCAAGCGCTACGCGGCGGAGCGCCGGTTCAAGGCGCTCGGCTTTGCTGCGGTGACGTTGTCGGTCGCCTTTCTCGCCTTCCTGCTCGTCACCATGGCAGCCAAGGGCCTGGGCGGGTTCACCCGCACCGAGGCGCGGCTGACGATCGACTTTCCGCGATCCGACCTGATGATCGACCCTGCGGCCCTCAAGGGCCCCGACGCCGGGCAGAATGTCATGTCGTCCGACCTCGAAGGCGCGCTCGGCCAGGCGGCGACGGCCCAGTTCGGCGAAGGCGGCGCCGATTTGTTCGGCGGCGGTAGCGTCGATTTCCTTGGCGATGCCTTGGTCGATGACCCGACCCTGCTGAGCAAGCGCGCCGAGCTGTGGGTGCCGCTGTCCGCCAAGGCCGACAGCGCCGCCAAACACGGCGGCGAGCCGGGCCTCGAGAAAATGCTCGCCAAGGCGGACACCAGGCGGGTGTTCAACACGCCGTTCCTGACGTCGTCGGACGCCACCGACCCATCGGCGGCGGGCGTCTGGGGGGCGCTCAAGGGCACCTTCCTGACCATCATGGTGACCATGTTGCTGGCCTTCCCGGTCGGCGTGCTGGCCGCGCTCTACCTTGAGGAATTCGCGGCGCGAAACCGCTGGACTGACATGATCGAGGTGAGCATCAACAACTTGGCCGCGGTGCCGTCGATCATCTTCGGCCTGCTCGGCCTGGCGGTGTTCCTCAACATCATGAACCTGCCGCGATCGGCGCCCCTGGTCGGCGGCCTGACGCTGGCATTGATGACCATGCCGGTGATCGTCATCGCCGGGCGCAACGCGATCAAATCGGTCCCGCCGTCGATCCGCGACGCGGCGCTGGGCGTCGGCGCGTCGAAGATGCAGGTGGTGTTCCACCACGTCCTGCCGCTGGCCCTGCCCGGCATCCTCACGGGCACCATCATCGGCATGGCCCGCGCGCTGGGCGAGACGGCGCCGCTGCTGATGATCGGCATGCGCGCGTTCATCGCGTCCCCGCCGCATGGCATCACCGATCCGGCGACCGTGCTGCCGGTGCAGATCTTCCTGTGGTCCGACGAGGTCGACCGCGCGTTCGTCGAGAAGACCAGCGCGGCGATCATCGTGCTATTGCTGTTCATGCTGATGATGAACGGCCTCGCCATCTATCTCCGCAACCGCTTCGAGCGCCGCTGGTGAACCTTATGACAGACGTCCCCGTCCCCATCCCGACCGACACCGCCGAGCCGCCGGTGACCGACACCCGCACGCCCAAGATGAGCGCGCGCGACGTGCGCGTGTCCTATGGCGCCAAGGAAGCGCTGAAGGGCGTCGACATCGACATCCACGACGACCGGGTGACCGCCTTCATCGGCCCGTCGGGGTGCGGCAAGTCGACCTTCCTGCGCTGCTTCAACCGGATGAACGACACCATTCCGGGCGCCCGGGTTACCGGCCTCATCGAACTCGACGGTCAGAACATCAATTCGCCCGCGATGGACGTCGTCCAGCTGCGTGCCCGGGTCGGCATGGTGTTCCAGAAGCCGAACCCCTTTCCCAAGTCGATTTACGAAAATGTTGCCTACGGCCCGCGCATCCACGGCCTCGCCGCGGGCAAGAGCGAGATGGATGCGATCGTCGAGAAGTCGCTGCGGCGCGCCGGCCTGTGGGACGAGGTCAAGGAACGGCTCCAGGAAAGCGGCACCGCGCTGTCGGGCGGTCAGCAGCAGCGGCTGTGCATCGCGCGCGCCATCGCGGTCGATCCCGAAGTCATCCTGATGGACGAGCCGTGCTCGGCGCTGGATCCGATCGCCACCGCCAAGATCGAGGAACTGATCCACGAATTGCGCGGCCGTTACGCCATCGCCATCGTCACCCACAACATGCAGCAGGCGGCCCGGGTGTCGCAGCGCACGGCCTTCTTCCACCTTGGAGAGATGGTCGAATACGGCAAGACCAGCGAGATTTTCACCAATCCGCGCGAGCAGCGCACCCAGGATTACATCACCGGCCGCTACGGCTGATCGGAGACAGGCAATGGCGACTACCGGCGGACATACGATCAAGGCGTTCGACGAAGATCTGGACCGGCTTCGCGCGCTCATCAGCCAGATGGGCGGGCTGGCCGAGCATGCCATCGGCGAATCGATGCGCTGCCTCGTCCAGCGCGACCTCGAGGGCGCCCAGAAGATCGTCCAGGACGACAAGAAGCTCGACGCCCTGGAAATCGAGACCGAGCGCCGCGCGGTCCAATTGATCGCGCTGCGCGCGCCGATGGCGGGCGACCTGCGCGACGTCGTCGCGGCGATGAAAATCTCCAGCGTCGTCGAGCGCATCGGCGACTATGCCAAAAACATCGCCAAGCGCGTCCCGCTGATCGACAATGGCGGCGCGATCGAGCCCTTGTCGCTGCTGCCCGAAATGGCGCGGATCGCGACGCAGATGGTCCACGACGTGCTGAACGCCTTTGTCGAGCGCGACGCCGAGGCGGCGGTGCGGGTGGTCGAGCGCGACCGCGCAGTCGACGATTTCTACAACAGCATCTTCCGCACCCTGCTGACCTTCATGATGGAAAATCCCAACAACATCGGCCAGTCGACCCACTTGCTGTTCATCGCCAAGAACGTCGAGCGGGTCGGCGACCATGCCACCAACATCGCCGAGATGGTCTATTACGCCGCGACCGGGCAGCACCTTGCCGACCGGCCGCGCGGCGACGACCTCTACAAGGCCTGAGGCGATGAGCGCCAAGCGCCTGCTGCTGGTCGAGGACGACCGGGCGCTGGCGGATCTCGTCATCTTTCACTTCGGCCGCGCCGAATGGGCGGTGACCCGCACCGGCGACGGCGAGGAAGCGCTGATCCTGGCCGAGGAAGTCCGGCCTGACTTAATCATCCTCGACTGGATGATCGAGGGCATCAGCGGCATCGAAGTGTGCCGCCGCCTGCGCCGCCGCGAAGCTACCGCCAATGTCCCGATCATCATGCTCACCGCCCGCGGCGAGGAAGAGGACCGCATCCGCGGGCTCGAGACCGGCGCCGACGATTATATGACCAAGCCGTTCAGCCCCAAGGAATTGCTGGCCCGCGCCAATGCCGTGCTTCGCCGGGTCCGCCCGGCGATGGCCGCCGGGGCACTGGGCTATGCCGGGATCGAGATGGACCTGTCGGCCCACAAGGTGCGGCGCGATGGCCGCGCCATCCAGCTTGGGCCGACCGAATATCGCCTGCTGCGCCATTTGCTGGGCCAGCCCGGCAGAGTGTTCTCGCGCCAGCAATTGCTCGAGGCGGTGTGGCCGCACAGCGAAGAAATCGAGTTGCGCACGGTCGACGTCCATGTCCGCCGCCTGCGCATCGCGCTCGACGAGCCCGACCTTATCCGCACCGTCCGCAGCGCCGGCTACGCGCTCGACGCCGAGGGCGCTGCCTAATGCCGGAGCAGCGGCATCAGGCCGAACAATAGTTGCGCGCCGAGGCCGATCAGCTTGGCCGGCTCGTGGAAAGCGCCGAGATAGGCAGTGAGGCCACGGCCCGAGAGCAAGGCCGAGACGGCGAATTCGGCGACCATCAGCAGCCCGAAGGCGACGCCGCCCATCGTCAGGCGGCTGGCGAGGTCACCCGGCACGGCAAAGCGCCGGACGGCCCATCCGCACGCTACCCACGACGCGGCCAGCACGATCGGCACCTCGAGCAGGGTCGCCGCAAGCTCGCCGATCCTTGGGGCGGTGACCGTCACCCGGACGATGCCGAGCAGGAACGCGAGCGCAAACACGACCGCGACGTAGGCGATGCCGGCGACAAGGCTGCGACTCATCCGCTTTCTCCCTGCCCAGGACCTAGCAAGCTTGCAAGCGCCGCGCAGCCGCCGCATGAGCGCGCCCCATGGCACGCAAGAACAAGGGCAAGGGCGGCGGCAATCCCGGACGGCCGCGATTCTGGGGCCGGCACGCGGTCGCGGCGGCGCTCGATAACCCCGACCGGCGGGTGCTCAAGGCGTGGACCACGCTCGAAGGCGCCGCGCTGATGAACTTCCCGAAGGATTTGGTCGTGATGCGGGCCGAAGGCCCGGATCTTGGCCGGATGGTGCCCGCCGACGCGCCGCACCAGGGCGTCGTGATCGAGGTCGAGCCGCTCGACGATTTGTGGCTCGCCGACCTTCTCGCCGAGGCGCCCGAGCGCGCCGTGCTGCTGGTGCTCGACCAGGTCACCGATCCGCATAACGTCGGCGCGATCCTGCGCTCGGCGGCGGCGTTCGGGGCGGTCGGCATCGTCACCCAGGACCGCCATTCCCCGCCCGAGGGCGGCGCCCTGGCCAAGGCCGCGTCGGGCGCGCTGGAGCGGGTGCCGTGGGTGCGGGTCGTCAACCTCGCCCGCGCGCTGGAGGATATCGCCGAGGCGGGGTTCTGGCGGATCGGGCTGGCCGGCGACGCGACCGACGATCTGAAAACCGCGCTGGGGCCGCCGCGCGTCGCGCTGGTGCTCGGCGCCGAGGGACCGGGAATGCGCCACAATACGCGCGAGCATGTCGATGCGCTGGCCCGCCTGCCAATCAGCGACGCGATGGAAAGCCTCAACGTCTCGAACGCCGCCGCGGTCGCGCTCTACGCCGCCAGCGTCGCCTAATGGTCCGCACCACCAAGTCCCTCCACGCCAGCCTCGATGCGCTGGCCGCGGCGGAACCGGGTTTCCGCGAGGCGTTGGCGGTTCACGGGACGCCCGAACCGCGGCTAAGCGCGCCGGGGGTCGAGACGCTGCTCCGCACCATCGTCGGGCAGCAGGTCAGCGTCGCCGCGGCACGATCGATGTGGGCCAAGCTGATCGCCAAATACGGCCAGCCGGTCGACCTTCACGCACTGCTCAAGGCGACCGACGAGCAATTGCGGGAGGCCGGCCTGTCGCGCCAGAAGGCTGGCTACGCGCGCAGTCTCTCCGGGCTGGTGCTGTCGGGCGAGCTCGACCTCGCCCACCTCCCCGAAGACGACGAGGAAGCGATCGCCCTGCTGACGAAAATCAAGGGCATCGGCCGCTGGTCGGCGGAGATTTACCTGCTGTTCGCGGAGGGGCGCGGCGATGTTTGGCCGGCCGGCGACCTTGCCGTGCAGATATCGATCGGCCGCATCCTGGCGATGGCCGAGCGCCCGTCCGAAAAGCAGCTGCGCGAGATCGCTGAAGCATGGCGCCCGCATCGCGGCGCCGCCGCGGTGCTGGCCTGGCACAGCTACAATTCGACCGGCACCGCGCTTTAGCTAATCGCGGGTCGCCGGGAGCGTCTGTCCGCCCTGGACAATGTCGAGCCGCACGGCCTTCCCGCCTTCGACGATGAAGGTGACCTTGGCGCCGACCTGGTCGACCATGAAATTGTTGTCGCTGGTTGGGCGCAGGGGAAACGGCGGCTGTCCGGTAAGTTGAATGGTCAGCCCGCCATTGGCGGATTTGGCAATCGCCACCTTGCCGATCGCCGCGGTGTACGGACCGACGTAACTGGCCAGCGTGGCCGGCGCGACGGCGACCGCCGCCGGCGTCGCCGGGACTGGTCCGATCCACGTGCCGGGATCGATCTCGTCCTCGCCATTATTGTGCCGCTGATAAATCATTTTGCCGGCAGCGTTCTTGATGACCGCGAACCAGGTCAATTCGTCACCGCCATAAAAGAAGCGGTTGCCCTTGGCAGCGAAGACTTCGCTTTCGGGGCCATCATCGCGGCGCGTGAAATATTTGCCGTCCCGCTCAAACAAGGTGCGCTTCGCGTCCTTGAATTGATAGACGCCGAGCAATGGCTTCATCGCCGCCGCATCTAGCTTGGTCGCGGTGAAGGTTGGGAAAGGCTTGCCGATTGCCAGCGCAGCAAGCCGCCGGACGATGCTTTCGGGCGACGTCTTGGGTTGATCGCTATTGGCATAGACCGCGACAAACAGCTCTTCGGCCGGAACATACAGGCTGTCGGTGCTGAACCCGGGGATTCCGCCCGAATGGCCGATCGTCGGCTGACCCCGCAGCGTCCCGTTTTCGAGGCCGAAGCCATACGGCTTGACCGATCCGTCGGGCAGCTTCGTCGGCGCGATCATCTGCGCATAATAAGGCGCCGCGACGACCATGCCGTGGTGAAGCGCATAGCCCCAGCGGGCGAGGTCGCTCGGGGTGCCGTCCAAGGCGCCGGCGGCACCGGGCACGCTCATGTCGATGTGCTTGGCCAGCGCAACGCCGTGATCGTCCTCGGAATAACCGGTGGCCATCGCCGCGATCCGCGGTTCGTCGCCGCCATAGCGCATGGTCAGGCCGATCGGCTTGACGATCCGCGCATCGACCGCCTGGTACCACGGCTTGCCGGTGACCTTTTCGATCAGCGCGCCGACCAGGAAATAGCCGCTGTTGTTATACGACCAGGCCTGTCCCGGTTTCGACGGTGCC
Source organism: Sphingomicrobium sp. (assembly GCA_039929125.1). GTDB lineage: Bacteria > Pseudomonadota > Alphaproteobacteria > Sphingomonadales > Sphingomonadaceae > Sphingomicrobium. The sequence goes on along the minus strand of JBDSRV010000004.1, from coordinate 1,175 downwards.
GGCAAATCCTTGAACACTGCGATCATCTGATCGGTGGTGTAGGCGTGGCCGAAATTGGCCTCGGCCATCCACCCGGGGATGTTGGTGTAGCTCTGGATCCCGCTGGTGTGGTTGAGCAGTTCGGCGACGGTGATCGCCGCGCCGTTGGGATAGGTCGGCAGGTACAACGAAAGCGGGTCGCTGAGCTTGAGCTTTCCCTCCCACGCAAGCTGCAGCACGACGGCCGAAGCGAACTGCTTGGTGATCGATCCGACGCGGAACACCGACTGCGGCGTAATCGGCTTCTTGGCCGCGACGTTGGCGAGGCCGCGGGTGCCGACATAGACGATCTTGCCATGCTCGCTGATCGCCACGGATGCGCCGGGCCCGTCGGCCGCATAGGCGGCGGCAAGGAGGCGGTCGGCCTTGACCTTGAACCCGGGGGGAAGCGCCATCGCACTACTCGCCAGCAGGATTGTCGCGGCAGCGCAGCCCGCAAGCATCGACGTCATTCTCATTACGCAGCCCCTCGATTCATGAAGGTCGCTGTGTTGTTTACGTAATACAGTCTGTCAGCCGCTTTCGACGGCGGGCCGAGACTAGGCCTGAAGCCCGGCGCTGTGTTGGCGTGTGCTGAGCCCGGTCCACGCGCGGGGGCCTCGGTCAAGGCTGAACGGGCCCATCTTGCCGCCGTCCTCGCCGCCCCGCCCGACCAGGAAGCTGGCCGACTTCTGCTCCTCGCCCGCGACCGATCGGTAAAGCGCATTGACCGCGATCAGCGGCACCAGCAGCTTGCGGCCTTCGATCTCGAGCGGGGCGAGGCGCTCGGCCGGCAATGGCACCCGCATCCGCAGCGTCACGCGCCCCATCGGCGGGACCATCGGCAGGCGATCCCCGCGGGCCGCTGGGTTGCGGAAGAAATAGGTGATTTCCTCATCCTGGCGCGGCCCGGCATTGACCATCAGCGCCTCGACCAGCAGGTCGCGCGCCGGGGCGCCGCCGCCGTTGATCACGGTCAGCTCGAAGCTCAGCATGGCCGTCCCGGCGGCGTCGATCTCCGCCCGCAGGGGGGTAAATTCGAAGGCGATTTCCGCCTTCAGCCCGCGCGACACGATGCCGCCGTCGGTCGGGCTCGGTGGGCGAGGTGTGACGGGCGCGGACGGCGGCGGCGCGGCAGGACGCGGGGGCTGGGCGGT
>JBDSRV010000003.1:0-51943 GCA_039929125.1 Sphingomicrobium sp. | reverse complement strand
AACCCTCACCGCGGCCGTCAACGGCCTCACCCTGACCCAGACCGTGACCGATGCCGACGGCGACCATGCCGCCGCCACCATCGACCTGTCGGCCGGGGTGTTCTCGATCCAGGATGCTGGCCCGACGACCTTCATCCCAGACGCGGCAACGGTGATCAACAACGACAGCGCACCGTTCACCGGCTTCCTCGATACCGACCACATCATCGCCAATAATCTGGGTTCTGACGGCGGCACGGTTCGTTTCTCGGTGACCGATGGCAGCAACAGCGGGATGACGTCGGGTGGATCGGCGATCATCTATCACGTCTCAGCCGACGGCCAGACGCTGTACGGCGATGTTGGCCCCACCCACATCTTCACGGTCACGATCAACCAAGCCGCGTCGACCTATACCCTCGACATGAACGGCACGATCGACTCAACAACGACCATCGACTTCAACAACGGCTCCTATACCTTCCTTGGCGGCAACGATCCCTGGGCTGGTTTCAACACGGCGCCGGACGACAATTCGAAGGATTTGTTGCTGACACCGCTTGGCGCTTCCGGTTCGAGCATCAATGGCAACGCGAATTCCGCTGGCGCCGGCGGCGGCGGCGGCGGCCAGAATATCGGCTCCGGCGAAGGAATACGCCTTGATTTCGTCGTCGATCTTGGCGGGAACCCGGCCGGCTCGCCGAGTAACTATCAAGGCAATGTAGCACAGCAAGATCACACCTTTGACAGCCACTATCTGATCAACAACGCGAGCGTGACCTTTGGCGATGGTGCAAACAATTCGACCGTCAGTCTGAAAGCGATACTGGCGACCGACAATGTGGCCGACTCGGTGCTCGGAAACGGCGCGCTAGTATCGGTTTCGTCGGTAGCGATAAGCTTTGACGGGGATATCAAAGTGGTGGCCTACAGCGTCAACCCGCAAACGGTGACCGTGGGAAGCCCTAACGGCCTGACCGATCGCACGTACACGGTTCAGTTCGTGACGGTCGGTGCGGTACATTATGCCCAGGTGACCGGCGTGCTTGACACCAATGTGTCGATCGCCACGATCGGTGCGTCACAATATAACGCGCTTGAAGTTCAGTATCAGTCGGGTGATAGTTTTGCGCTCACCGATTTCGGCGTTGCCGCGCAGTCCAGCGCGCCGGTCCACTTCAACATTCCGGTGCAGATCGTCGACGGCGATGGCGACATCGTCGCGGGGACGGCAATCGCGGTGACCGCCAATATGGCGCCGCCGATCGCGCTCGACACCAACCATGACGGCACGATCAGCTACCTCGGTACCGATGCCGGCGTGGTGTACGACATGAACCACGATGGGGCGGCCGATCACACCGCCTGGGTCGCGGCCGGCGATTCGATCCTCGTCCGCGATGCTGATGGCAATGGCACGGTGACCGACGCGTCGGAGTTCGTCTTCGGCGGCGCCGGCGTGACGGACATGGAGGCGCTGCACGCCCAATATGGCGATCAGCTCGATGCCAGCGACGCGGGCTTCGTCCAATTCATGGTGTGGAACGATGCCAATTCGAACGGCATTGCCGACGCCGGCGAGCTGCAAAGCCTGACCGCGGCGGGCATCACCAGCATTTCGCTGGTGTCCGACGGGGTCGCGGCGACGGCGGCCAACGGCGATGTCCAGGTGGCGGGCAGCACGACCTTCACCTACGTCAACGACAATGGCCAGACGGTCCAGGGCAAGGTCGACGACGCTGCCTTTGCCTACAAGTCGGGCGAGAATGATCTCGAGCTCCGCCTCGCCGGAACCGCCAACAGCGGCGTCGTCGCTGCGGCGGTCGCGGCGATGGGCCTGGCAGCTGGCGGTGCAGCATCGCACGCTGACAGTCATGCGGATCATGGCCTCGAGCGCGCGGCGGAAGCCGGCGGGCTTGGCCAGCAGGCTGCGGCGCGTTCCGCGGTGGCTTCGGCGGCGAGCACCGGCAATCATTCGCTGATCGGGGGCGAGCATTCTGCCCCGGCGGTGGATGCAACCCCGGCGACGCTGTCGAGCGCGATCCATGCCATGGCGGCCACGGGCGATCATTCGCTGAACGGGGCACATGGCGCGCCAATCAGCCAGCCTGCGGCCCTGCTCGCCTCGGCGGCGGCGATCGTCGACACCGCGCATTCGATGGTCAACATCGCCCCGGTGCAGGTCTTCGCCGACGCTGGTGCAAAGGCATCGGCGGCCGTGGCAGGCGGCGTCCAGCACGGCGGCGTCGTCGCCAAGGTGCTCGCCGAAGCGGTCGAACATGGCGCGCCGAGCATCGACGCGGTGCTCGCCCACTTGCCCGCCAATGGCGCGGCGGCGGCGTTGCAAGCGCTTGCAAGCCACGGCGGTGACGCCGTTCCGGCTTGGGACAATGGGCATTTCGGTGGGTTTACGCCGGAGGCCATCGCACTCATCACGACGGAAGCCATGGTGCTCCATCATGATGCGGTTCAGCCGGCAGTAAACGGCTAGACCCATGGGATCGGGCTCTGCTGGTGGACAGCGGAGCCCGGTGCCTTTTTGACCAGAAGGGGGAAGACATGAAGAAGCACTGGACGTTGATCGTTCCCGGAGCGGTGCTGCTATGCGCCACGCCGGCGATGGCGGTCGAACTACGAGACGCGGTTCAAGCTGCGCTTAATACCAATCCGCAAATCCGCCAGGCGATCCATAACAAGGAAGCCACCAAGGCGGAGCGCAAACAGGCCCAGGGCCTATATTATCCGCGCGTGTCGGTCGAAACGTCGGGCGGTATTCGCGAGCTGCGCAATCCCAGCCGCCGCCGCATCGGCCTTGCCAACAACACGCTCTATCCGGTCGAAGGCGACCTGATCGTCGATCAGCTATTGTTCGACTTTGGCGGGCGCGAAGCCGAGATCAAGCGCCAGGCCGCCCGCACCGACGCGGCGGGAGCGCGGGTCGAGGAGCGTAGCCAGTTCGTCGCGCTCAACGTCGCCCGGGCGTATATCGACTATCTGCTGCAACAGCGGCTCGTCGCGATCGCCGAAGACAATGCCACTTTCCACGAGAAACTCGCGGGTGATTTGCGCGAAGGCGTGGCTAAGGGGTCGATCTCGATCGCTGACCAGCAACAGGCCGAAGAGCGGCTGCAATCGGCGCGGGCCCGGATAACCGAAGCGCGTGAGGATCTCGACACGGCGGCTATCCAGTTCCAAACGCTGACCGGCATGCCGGTTGACAGCGTGTCGATGCCGCCCGACCTGTCGCAGTTCATGCCGGCCACGCTGGCGGATGCCGAGGCGCTTGCCCGCAGGGACAATCCCCGCGTCCAGGAAGCGCTTGCCGACCTCGCGTCAGCGCGCGAGGACATCGCCGCCGCCAAGGCCGAGATGGGGCCGAAGTTCAACCTTGAAGGCCGCGGCCGGTACGGCAACGACATCGACGGATTCGAAGGCAAGACAACCGACCTCTCGGGTCGCGTGGTGATGCGTTGGACCGTGTTCAACGGCAATACCAACGTGGAGAACGTCCGCGAACAGCGGGCCCGCGCCGATGAGGTCCATGCCCGCCTGTTCGAGCAAACCCGCCAAGCCGAAGAAGATACGCGCTCGGCCTGGAGCCGACTGGTCAACCAGACCCGCCTGTCCACCGAGCTCGAGACCCAGGGCAAGGTGTCCGACGATTTGCTGTTGTCCTATCGGGAACAGTTCAATGTCGGCCGCCGCTCGCTGCTTGATGTGCTCGACGCGCAGAACACGCGCTACAACGTAGAGGCGCAGGTCGAGACGTCGCGACTGGCAAAGCTCTACGCCCAGTATCGGGTGCTGGCCGCTGCCAATCGCCTGATCGAGGCGCTTGGCGTGACTATGCCCAATGCGGCGTGGGGCGACGAACGGACCCGCTTCCGGGTCAACCCGATCCCGCCCGCGGACCTCGACGAGTCGAGCATGGCGCAGCCGTTGATGGGTCCCCCGGCACCCGTTACGGGCGTCCGGTAAGCGTTGGAGGACGGGACCGTGAGTTTCATGCATTGGCTAGATTCGACGCCTACGCGTGAGGTCGATCCTGTCCTCGATTGCCTAGCCTTCCTCGCACGCCAGGCCGACCGGCCGTCTTCCCCGGTCCTCCTGCGTGCGGGGCTGGCCCTGAGCGACAAGGGACTGCTGCCGTTTCATCAGATCGAACCGGCGCTCGACCAGGTTGGGATGCGCGGCGAAGCCCTCAATCGCAAGCTGCGCGGATGGCGCGTTCAGCAGCTTCCGGCGATTCTCGAACTGTCCGATGACCGCGCCGCCGTCCTTCTTGAACTTCGCGACGCCGACGCATTGGTGTTCGCACCGGGCGTGGCGGAACCGATGTGGGTGCCACTGGCCGAACTCGAGCCGGCCTACCTTGGCCGGGCGGTCGTCGTCGAACCCGATCCTACCAAGGAACGTGTCGGAGAACGGCCGTGGGACAAGGCCACGCGGACTCACTGGTTCTGGTCCGAAGTATGGAAAGCTCGGCGCGAATTCTGGCCGGTGCTGCTGGCGGCGCTGGTCGTCAACCTGCTCGCGCTGGCCTCGCCGCTGTTCACGATGAACGTGTATGATCGGGTCATCCCGAACAAGGCCATTCCGACTCTGTGGGTGCTGGCGCTCGGCGTCGGCATCGCCATCGGGTTCGACTTTGTGCTGCGCGTGGCGCGGGCCCAGTTGATCGACGAGATCGGCCGCCGGCTCGATGCCAAATATTCGCAGAAGCTGTTTGAAAAGGTGATGAACCTGCCGATGGCCGAACGCCAGGGCAGCACCGGCGCCTTTGCCAAGCGGGTCAGCGAATATGAAAGCGTCCGCGATTTCTTCGCCTCCACCACGGTCGTTCTGCTGGTCGACATCGCGTTCATGCTCATCTTCCTGGTGCTCATCACGGTGCTGGCGGGATGGCTGGTGCTGGTGCCGCTATTCGCGATCGCCTCGACGATTGCGGCGGGCTTCATGCTGCAACGGGCAATGGGACGCGCGGCGATCGACGCCCAGTCGGACTCCAGCCTCCAGCATTCGGTTTTGGTCGAATCCATTGCGGGCGTTGAAACCCTCAAGGCGGCGCGCGCCGAAGGGCAGATGCTCGGCAAGTGGCGGCGTTATTCGGCGATGTCGGCGGCGACCCAGGAACGGATGCGCCGGCTGACGACCATCGCCGTCAACATCGCGTCGGCCAGCCAGCAGCTGATCAGCGTCGCGCTGGTCATCGGCGGCTTCTATCTGTTCAACGAGAACAAGATCACGATGGGCGCGATCATCGCCATCGTCATGCTCGCCGGGCGCGCCATGTCGCCGGTCGGACAGTTCGCCTTCGTCGTCACCCGCGGCAAGCAGGCCTTGACGACGCTCGATTCGCTGCAGCGGATGATGGAAGCGCCCGACGAACGTTATTCCGAAGCGCGCACCATCGTTCCCGAAATTCGCGTCGGGCATCTTGAGCTTCACGATGTCGATTTCCGTTATCCGGGCGCTTCGGCGGAGAGCCTGAGCAAGGTCAATCTCAAGATCAACCCGGGCGATCGGATCGGCATTATCGGCCGGGTCGCTTCGGGCAAGTCGACGTTGGGCCGGGTCCTGTGCGGTCTCTACGCGCCGACCGGCGGGGAAATGCGGATCGACGGGCTCGACAGCCGCCAGTTCCACCCGCACCAGATCCGCGAGGCCTTCCGCTTCGTCGCCCAGGACAGCGACCTGTTTTCGGGAACCGTGCGCGACAATCTGATGCTCGGCGCGGCGCGCGCCACCGACGAGCAATTGATCGATGCCGTGACCCGGTCCGGCGCGGACATCTTCCTGTCGCGCGATGCGGCCGGCTTCGATCTTCCGGTCGGCGAGCGCGGTTCGCGATTGTCGGGCGGTCAGCGGGCGCTATTGGTGCTGGCGCGGGCGCTGGTCACGCCATCGCGGATGCTGTTCCTCGACGAACCGACCGGCGCGATGGATACGCAGACCGAAATGTACTTCATCGACCATCTGGAAAAGGCGCTGGCGCCCGACCAGGCGCTGGTCGTCTCCACTCACCGCCACAACATGCTCAAATTGTGCAGCCGCCTGATCGTCATCGACGGCGGCAAGATCATTGCCGATGGGCCGCGCGACGCCGTCCTTGGACGCCTGTCCCAGCCGCAGGGCAAGGCCAAGGAGGCGCAGGCATGACCGCGACCATCAAACGCTCGCTGGCGATCCATCGCTTGTGGTGGGCGATCGGCGGGCTCGTGCTGGCGCTGATCGCCGGTCTTACCGTGCTCCAGCTGCGCAGCGCCCCTGCCAGGGCCGAAGATCGCATGATCATTGCCCCGGCTCGGGCTGCGGCGCTGATCAATGCCACCAGCGGCACCGCCGCAACCGCGGTCAAGGCGGTTGGCGAGGATGCGAAATTGATCAACGCGGCGATGCCGTTCGACCGTGCAACGGTCGGCGCGGCGCGGCCGTTCGACATGGCGTCCGACAGCGGCATCGATCACCGCCGCGCCCTGCTGTGCCTGACCCAGGCGGTGTATTACGAGGCAGGGTTCGAACCGGTCGAAGGCCGCCGTGCCGTCGCCCAGGTCGTCCTCAACCGACTACGCCACCCGGCCTTTCCCAAGTCCGTGTGCGGCGTCGTCTATCAGGGCTCGCGCTCGCCGGTGTGCCAGTTCAGCTTCGTCTGCGATGGCGCGCTGTACCGCCGCCCCGACGGAGAGGCGTGGCGCGAGGCGCAAGGTGTCGCCGCCGCGGCGCTGTCGGGCTATGTCGAATCCGTCGTCGGCTCCGCGACCCATTACCATGCCGATTATGTCGCCCCGCGCTGGGCGCCGTTGCTGGCGAAGGTCGCCAAACTCGGCGCGCATATTTTCTACCGCTGGCCCGGCGCCTGGGGCCAGCAGGCCGCCTTTACCGGGCATTATATCGGTGAGCCCAACGATCCATTGGCGCTGCGGCCACCGCTCCGGGCGCCGGTCATCGACGGGCCGGGAATCGCCCCGAGCGACGCGATCGCGGTCGCCAGCGGCCCGCCGATCGCGCGCGCCGCGAACGATGTCGGTGGGCTGCTCGACACTACCAAGGGGTGGACCCTCAACATTCCGATGCCGGCCGAAAGCGAACGCGCCAAGCGGACGATCGCCGAGCAGCAGAAACCCAACGCAACGCCCGCGCCGGGCGGTTCGGTGACGGCCAGCGCCGCGCCGGTCCTCGCCTCGCGCTAGACACAAGGCTCGCCTCATGGCCACCCTCTCGTTCCTCCCCGCATCACCCCGGCCCGCTTCCAGGCGGCGACCGATGACCGGCGCGCGGCTGATCATCGTCACTGTTTCGGTCGGGTTCGCCTTGTTCCTGTTGTGGGCGATGCTGGCGCAGGTCGACGAGGTCACCCGCGGCCAAGGCAAGGTCATCCCGTCAAGCAAGATCCAGCTGATCCAGTCGTCCGAGCCGGCGACGGTGCGCGAATTGATGGTGCGGTCGGGGCAACGGGTCCATCGCGGCCAGTTGCTGGCCCGTCTCGACGATACCCAATCCTCTTCGGAGCTAGGCCAGATCGAAGCCGAAACGCGGTCGCTGAGCGAACGCTCGGCCCGGCTCGAGGCCGAAGGCACCGGCGCCGGCAACACCAGCGGCGGCGACGAGGCCGTGCTTAGCCAGGTTCGCCGCCAGGCATTGTCGAGCCGGGTCGCCGCGCTGCGTTCCTCGGCCGAGCAGCGCCGCCGCGACGCGGCCGAAGCCAACGCCACCATTTCATCGCTCTCGAGCAGCCTCAAGCTCGCCCAGAACAAGATCGGCATGCTGGAACCGCTGGCGGCGAAGAACATCGTGCCGCAAACCGAACTCCTCGATGCCCGCCGGGAGGTGGTCGACCTGCAAGGCCGCATTGCCGCCGCGCGCGAGCAGGCCGGGCGCGCCAATGCCGCGGTCAGCGAAGCGATGAGCCAGGCCAGCGAGGCCGGCTTCACCTTCCGCCAGGATGCGCTCAACGAACGCAGCCAGATCAACGCCAAGATCGCGGTCAACGAGCAGTCCTTGCGCGGCGCCCGCGGCAAGCTCGACCGGAGCGAGTTGCGGTCACCGGTCGAAGGGGTCGTCAACGACGTCCAGATCACCACCATCGGCGGGTTCGTCAACGCCGGGCAAAAGGTCATGGAAGTTGTGCCGATGGGCGATAAATTGCTCGTCGAAACGCGCGTCAAGCCGAGCGACATCGCCTTCATCAAGGTTGGCGACAAGGCGCTGGTGAAGGTCACCGCGTACGACTTCTCGACCTATGGCGGGCTCGAAGGCCGGGTCGTCCAGGTGTCGGCGGACAGCATTTACGACGAAGCGACGCGCGAAGCCTTTTTCAACGTCATCATCGAAACCAACAAGGCCTATCTGAAGTCGCAGGGCCGCGAGTTGCCGATCACGCCGGGCATGATGACCGACACCCAGATCATCACCGGTCGCAAGAGCGTGTTGAGCTATTTGCTGAAGCCGGTGCTGAAGGCGCGTAGCGACGCCCTTCGCGAGCGCTGATCAGCGCGCGGAAGATCCCGCGGCGAACATCGACATCGGCAGGGCCATCGAATCCAGCGACGCAAAAGCCGGCGCGGCAGCCGTGTAGATCGGCGCGCTCGGCATCGACGCGCTGGCATAGACCACCGACGGAGCGGCATCGCGGCGATAGCCATGGGTATACACCCGGCCCGCCGTAAAGGTCAGGATCGGCCGGTAATCGCGGATGTCGGCGCTGTCGATGACCCGGTCGGTGCCATTGTCCAGCACCAGGAACCGGCCTTCGCTGCGAACCACCAGCACCGCATGGTCGGCGCGGCGGACAAGGTCCTTGAGCACCACCAGATAGAGATTGTGCTCCGAAATGCCGGCACGGCGCAGCATCGCCATCTTGGCCAGCGCATAATCCTCGCAATCGCCGCGCCCGCTGCCCAGCGTTTCTGCGGCATTGCTCCAGCGGTCGGCAACGCCAAACCGCTGGCTGTCGTCGACGAAGGTCACCCGGCGGTTGACGTAGGCGTTGACGGCATCGATCCGGCGCGCTTCGGCGCTACCCGCCAGCGACGCTGCAAATGCACCTGCCACGCCACCGACGCCGCCGTGCGACACGCCATTCCAGCGACGATCCAAAGGCGTGTGGGCCACTTCGATCGCGACGCTGTTGAAGACGTCTGGGCGATCCGCCGATACCGCACGCACTGGAAGCGGCGGCGAAACCTGGGGCGCTACGACGAACGGCGCGCGCAGGAAGGGCAGCGGTGCGGCGGCTGGCGCGGTCGCGGTGAATTGCAACTGCGCGGGAACCACTGTGCCCGACTGAGCGGCCATGATCGCCGCCAGCTGGCTTGGTGCACCGCCGAGGATGGCGTCGCTCTTGGCGAAGATTGGTGTATTGCCGCCGGTCGACTGCGCGCTGGCCGGCATGGCATGGCCGGCCGCCATGGCGAGCGCGGCGAACAGGAGCCGATGGCGGCGAGGGGTTGAGCACGAAACCATGACGCCGCTTGTGGCAGCGCAAGGCAAAGACTCGCTTAAACGCGATGGTTAAAGGGCCGGTAACGTTAGGTATTCGGCTCCACAATCGACAGGAATTCATCGACCTTGGAATTGAACACGTCAGCTTGCTCGATATTCGAAAGATGGCCAGCGCCGGGAATTATCGCCAGCTCGGCGCCGGGCACGATCCGGGCAAGGTCTTCGGACAATGCGGGCGGCGTAATCTGGTCCTCGTCCCCGCAAAGAACCAATGTCGGCACCGTCACGGCCGCGGCGCGGTCGCGCTGGTCGGCCAGCCACACCGCTTCCGCCCCCTGGCGATAGGCCGCGGAATCGATCGCGCCCATAGTTTCGATCACTTCCGCGCGCAGGGCGTCGGTCGCGGCGGCGCCCAGCAGGGCCGGGGCGCGGGCTTGGGCGAGCGCCCGCATGGTCATGGCTGTGCTTGCCGCGACCGCTCGGTCGTAAATCGCCTGGCCATCGGGATGACGGGCGAAACTGTCGGCGAGGATCAGCGACGCACAGCGCTGTGGCGCGCGATGATTGAGCGCCAGGGCGATGACGCCACCAAGCGACAAGCCGCAGATGTGGGCGCGGGCAACGCCCAGCGCATCCATCGCTTCGATGATCGCCGCCGCAAATCCGTCGCGACCGCACCCCGCGCGGGGCGCGCTTTCGCCATAGCCGGGGTAGTCGAAGGCCAGCGTCCGTCGCTGATTGCCGAAATGGTCGAGCTGAAGATTCCATACCGATTTGTCCGACCCGACCCCGTGAAGGAAAACCAGTGACAAGCGGCCTTGCGTAAGCGCGCCGCGATCGAGGTAGCCGATCGATCCTTGGGCGAGGGCTACCGATGTCATCGGCGCATCTTGTCCGCACACGCCGACTTTGCAAGCCGCCGCCTGCCGGATAGACCAGCGGCATGACCAGCATGACCGTCAACGGCGAAGCGGTGGATTATCGGCTCGCGCCCGAAACGCCCTTGTTATGGGCGCTGCGCGACGCGTCCAACCTGACCGGGGCCAAATATGGCTGCGACAGTGGCGATTGCGGCGCCTGCACGGTGCTGGTCGATGGCCGAGCGGTCCTGTCCTGCACGCTCAGCCTGTCCTCGCTCGAAGGGGCTGACATCACCACGATCGAGGGCCTGGCCGGGCAAGGCGCCCATCCGCTGCAAGCCGAATGGGCCGACGCGCAGGTAACCCAGTGCGGCTATTGCGACCCGGGGTTCATCATGGCGCTGGCGGCCTTGCTGCGCGCCAACCCGCGTCCTTCGCCCGATGAACTGGCGGCCTTGCCCAACCTGTGCCGATGCGGTGCCGGGCCGCGGATCCTCGCGGCGCTCGCCAAAGCCGCGCCGGCGATAGTGACGAAGCCGGCGACGGCAACGCTGCCAGCCAGGAACGATGTTCAGCCTCCGCTAAGGTAATCAGGCGGAAAGTCCGCTCCTCATCTTGTTGGACGGGATCGGTCATGCGTCGCTTTTTCTTCTTCGCGCTTCTAGCTTCCGCAGCGGTCCCGGCATGGGCCGCGGGCGCGCCTGACGAGCCCCAGCATGGCCGGCGCGGCCACGCCGAGGCGGATCAGTCGTCGAACGACGACGGCGGTCAGCGGCCAGCCTTCATTCGCCGTGAGGCGCAGTCGGCCGCTCCCGCCAACGACGGCGGCGATCGCCGCCCCGGTTGGGTCCGCGGGCAGGGCGGCATGAGCGGCGGCGCCGATGCTCCGGACAACAGGCCACGGAGTCGCTGGCAGGGTGGCGGCGCACCCGATCAGCCGGCCGCCGGGCAGGTCTTCCGGCATGGACCGCGCGCGGAACTCCCGGGACGCGTGTCGAACGAGCAAGGGGCAACACAGCCGCAGTCGCCAGGCGGATTTTCCGAGCGCCTTCGCCAGTATCGCCTGGCGCATCCGCGCAATGACGGCGCCCAACCGGGCCGCGACGGGAATGTCACGCCGCCGACCAACAACAGCCCGGTTCGCAGCACCTTCACCGGGCAGCGCGACAACCACTGGTCGGGCGGGTGGCGCAACGATCATCGCTATGACTGGTCGCAATATCGCCACCAGCATCGGTCGCTGTTCCACTTCGGCGTTTATTACGACCCGTACGGCTACGGCTACAACCGGATGATGCCAGGCTGGTCGATGTGGCCCAATTATTTCCAGTCGAGCTACTGGCTCAACGACCCGTGGATGTACCGTCTCCCGCCGGCTTACGGGCCCTATCGCTGGGTGCGCTATTGGGACGATGCGCTGCTGGTCAACACCTACTCCGGCGAAGTCGTCGACGTCGTTTACGACTTCTTCTGGTAATCAGGCGCCGGCCAGCGCTTCGGCGATCAAGCGTCGGCTATTGTCGATCCCGTACAGCGCGATGAAGCTGCCCATGCGCGGGCCCTGGCTCGATCCGAGCAGGGTTTCGTAAAGCGCCTGGAACCACTGGCGCAACGTCTCGAACGCGTGATGCTTGCCGACTTCGAAGACGATGTTCTGGATGGCGTCGCCCGGGGTGTCGGGGGCCAATTGCGCCAACTCTCCATCAAGTTCGCGCAGTGCCTCCGCCTCGACCGCGGTCGGCGCGCGGCGGTGTAGCGTCGGCGCCACGAAATCGCGCGCGTAATTGACGGCGAGGCCGATCAGCGTATCGAGTTCCGGATCGCGCTCAGGTGAGGTTCCGGGGGCGTAGCGCTGGACGAACCGCCACGCGGTTTCCTTATCGCCGACACCCGGCAGCGACGCGAGGTTGAGGAGCAGGCCGTAGCTTAACGGCAGCGTCCCCTCGGGCACCTTGCCACCGTGGATGTGGTGCACCGGGTTGCCGAGCTTCTGTTCGATCGGCTGGTCGGCGTAATTGGCGCGGAACTGCCAATAGTCGTCGACCGCGCGGGGGATGACGCCGAGGTGGAGGCTCTTGGCCTTTTTCGGCTCGCGATAGGCGTAGAAAGCGATGCTCTCCTCGCTGCCATATGTCAGCCATTGCTCGAGGCTGAGGCCGTTGCCCTTGGACTTGGAGATTTTCTCGCCCTTCTCGTCGAGGAACATCTCGTAATTGAAACCTTCGGGCGGGCGGGCGCCAAGGAGCCTCGCGATCTTGCCCGACTGGATGGTCGAATCGATGAGGTCCTTGCCGGCCATCTCGTAATCGACGCCCAGCGCGACCCAGCGCATCGCCCAGTCGACCTTCCACTGCAGCTTTGAGAGGCCGCCGAGCGCGCTTTGTTCGACCCGGCTGCCATCCTCGTCTACGAATGCGATCAGTCCCGCGTCGGCGTCGACGACCTCGACCGGCACCTGCAGCACGCGGCCGCTGGTCGGCGAGATCGGCAGCACCGGCGAATAGGTCAGTCGGCGCTCCTCGCGCAGCGTCGGGAGCATCACGCCGAGGATCGCGTCCCAGTGCCGCAGCACCGACCGCAGCGCCTCGTCGAAACGGCCACTGGTGTAATAATCGGTCGACGAGGCGAAGTCGTAGTCGAAGCCGAACTGGTCGAGGAAGCGGCGGAGCATGGCATTGTTGTGCGCGGCGAAGCTGTCATGCTCGCCGAACGGGTCGGGGATCATGGTCAGCGGGCGACCCAGGTGCTCGGTCAGCATCGCCTGGTTGGGGACATTGTCGGGCACCTTGCGCAGCCCGTCCATGTCGTCGCTGAACGCGATCAGGCGGGTCGCCGCGCCGCCGGTCAATTCCTCGTAGGCGTGGCGCACCATCGATGTTCGCAGCACCTCGTTGAAGGTGCCGATGTGCGGCAGGCCCGAGGGACCGTACCCAGTCTCGAACAGGATCGGCTCGCCGCCCGGCTTGGCGCCAAAAGGACCGTCGGGGGCCCAGCGCTTGAGCAGCTTGCGCGCTTCCTCGTACGGCCAGGCCTTGCTGGTCATGGCCGCGGTCCGAAGTGCGTCGCTGCTCAACTGTTGCCCTTTCGTTCCGGCGCGGCCAAGACCCGATGATCGTGGCCGCTCCTTTGCCCCTTCCCGCCCTTCATGCAACCCACGCCGGCATCTGGATTGCCGGCCCCGACGGCGCGGCCCGGGAAGCGTCGCGGGGCGAGGCGATCGCGCGGCTGGCGGAAACGCCGCACATCCTGCTCAACGCGCCGCTGGTCGGGCAACGGCTCGGCTATCCCGACGTTTCGGGGCTCGATCTTCTCGAACTTCACGCATATGCGCGGCCGGCGCGGTTCGTGGTGCCGACGGTCGCGGGGCTTTGTCGGGCGGTTGGACTGGCCGTGCCGGGCAGCGACGCGGAGGCGGTCGCAGCGCTTACTTCCATTGCAGAACAGCTACTTACGTCGATGGAGCGCGACGGTTGGGCGGAGCGCGAGGGCGCCTGGACGACCAATGCGTCGCTGTATCGGCTTGGCTGGAGCTGGGCACCGTTCGTGGCGCGGCATGTCAGGCAGCCCGAGGGCGGCGAGCGGATGCTGTTCTCGCGCCTGCCGCAGTGGGAGGAAGGCGCCGAACGGCCGCCGCCGCGGACGGTGTCGATCAAGCCGAACGAAGCCGAAGCGCGGCTGGCCGAGCTGACTGGCGAGCAGGCCGAGCCGCGCGAAGGACAGAAAGCGATGGCGAGTGCGGCGGCGGCGGTGTTCGACCCGCGCCGCGCGGCGGGCGAGCCGAACATGTTGCTGGCCGAGGCCGGGACCGGGATCGGCAAAACCCTCGCCTACCTCGCGCCGGCTTCGCTGTGGGCGGCGAAGGCCGGCGGGACAGTGTGGGTGTCGACCTTCACCAAGGCGCTGCAGCGACAGCTCGATACCGAAGGCGTCAAATTGTTCGCCGACCCAACCGAGCGCAACAAGCGGATCGTCATTCGCAAGGGGCGCGAAAATTATCTGTGCCTGCTCAACCTTGAGGATGCGATGCAGGGCGCCTTTGCCGGGCGGGCGGCGGTGCTTGCCCAGCTGGTCGGGCGGTGGGCGGCCTACACCAAGGACGGCGATATGGTCGGCGGCGACATGCCCGGCTGGCTGCCCAGCCTGTTCCGCCGGGCCGGCGCGGCGGCGCTGACCGACCGCCGCGGCGAGTGCGTTTATGCCGGCTGCCCGCATTACCGCAAATGCTTCATCGAGCGTGCCGAACGCGCCGGGCGCGAGGCCGACCTGGTCATCGCCAACCACGCGCTGGTGATGGTCAATGCCGCGCGCGGACGGCCCGATGCGCCGACCCGGATCATGTTCGACGAAGGGCATCATCTGTTCGATGCCGCCGACTCGACCTTTTCGGCGGCGCTGACCGGGCAGGAAGCGATCGAGATGCGGCGCTGGATCGTCGGGCCGGAAGGCAAGGCGCGCGGGCGGCGGCGGGGGCTTTCGGCGCGGTTGCTCGACGTCTGTTCGTACGATGACCAGGGCGCCACGGCGCTTGAGGCGGCGGTCGAGGCGGCGCGGGCATTGCCGTCGGAAGGCTGGCTGGCGCGGCTGTCGGAGGGGTCGCCATTCGGCCCGGTCGAAGCACTGCTGCACCATGTCCGCGGTACGGTTTATGCCCGCTCCAAGGCGCAAGAGGCGGGTTATGGGCTGGAAACCGAGCTGGCTGAGCCTGACGGCAATCTGGTGTCGGCGGCGGCAGCGGCATTGGAGGCGCTCGACGCGCTGGCCAAGCCGCTGGCGGCACTGACCCGTCGGCTTGAGGCGATCCTGGAGAACGCGCCCGATTGGCTCGACGCCCAGGCGCGGGCGCGGGTCGACGGGGCGATCAGCGGGCTCACCTGGCGACGCGAGACGCTGAGCGCGTGGATCGCCCTGCTCGGCCGGATTGGCGGAGTCGCGGATCCCGATTTCGTCGACTGGCTGGCGATCGACCGGGTCGAGGGGCGCGAATATGACATGGGGCTTCACCGCCACTGGCTCGACCCAACGCGGCCGCTGGCCAAGGCGGTGCTGGAACCGGCGCACGGCGTGCTGGTGACGTCGGCGACGCTGCGCGGGGCGGAAGGCTGGCCAAGCGCCGAAGCGCGCACCGGCGCCGCGCATCTGGCGTCCGTCACCCAATATTTCGAAGCGCCGAGCCCGTTCGACTACGCCGTCCAGGCCGAAGTGCTGATCGTGACCGACATCGGTCGCAACGACATCGCCGCGCTGGCCGGCGCTTATGCGCGGCTGATCGAAGCGGCGGGCGGCGGGACGCTGGGCCTGTTCACCGCCATCCAGCGATTGCGCGCGGTCCACGCCCGGATCGCCGACCGCCTGGCCCGCGAAGGGCTGCCTTTGCTCGCCCAACATGTCGATCCGATCGACACCGGGACGTTGGTCGACATGTTCCGCGACGACCCGCGCTCATCGTTGCTCGGCACGGACGCGCTGCGCGATGGCGTCGACGTGCCCGGCGAGTCGCTGCGGCTGGTGGTGATGGAGCGGGTGCCATGGCCTCGTCCGACGGTGCTTCACGCGGCCCGGCGGCTGGCCAATGGCGGCAGCGCCTATGACGACCGGGTGGTGCGCGCGCGGCTGGCGCAGGGGTTCGGCCGGCTGATCCGGCGGCAGGGCGACCGCGGGCTGTTCGTGATCCTGTCGAGCGCGCTGCCGTCGCGCCTGCTCAATGCGTTTCCGCCCGACGTCAGCGTGTCGCGGGTGACGTTGGACCGGGCGATTGCCCGGGTTGGCGAGCGATTAGTCGGAAAGGGCGTCGTGGAGCCGGTCGCGGAGCGCGGCGAGCCGGTCGATATCGATCCCGCCAGTCGGGGCTGAGCCGCCGATCGCCGGCTTGTCCGGCGCGGCGGCCTCAACCGCGGGCGTCACGGCCGCAGCCGGCACGCTGCCAGCACCGGCAAGGGTGTCGCCAGACCGGAGCAGTTTCTGCACGCCTTTGACGGTATAGCCTTCTTCGCTCAGCAGGCGGTGGATGCGCCGCGCGAGGGCGACGTCGGCTGGCCGGTAATAACGGCGATTGCCGGCCCGCTGGAGCGGCTTCAATTGCGGAAAGCGGGTTTCCCAATAGCGCAGGATATGTTGCGCAACGTTGAGCTCGGCGCTGAGTTCGCCGATTGTTCGGAAGGCATCCGGAGACTTGTCGCCCGCCGCCATGGGAAAATTATTTCGCGATCCGGTCGCGCATGATCTGGCTGGCGCGGAAGGTCATCACGCGCCGCGGGGCGATCGGCACTTCGACACCGGTCTTGGGATTGCGGCCGACGCGCTCCCCCTTGTCGCGCAGGATGAAGCTGCCGAAGCCGGAAATCTTGACGTTCTGACCGACCGACAAGGAATGGCACATATAGTATAGAACGCGCTCGACGACGCTGGCGCTTTCGGCGCGAGACAGGCCAAGGCGATTGTGCACAACATCCGCCAAATCGGCGCGTGTCAGCGTGCCTGCGTGCAATGAAGCCGTCGCCCGTGCGATCCCCGCATCCGCCATCTTGAAATCTCCGCCCCCCAAAGCAACGCCGAAGCGCTGCCAGATCGTTACGCTACCTTAAACTTTCGCTGTCGGCAAATCGACTTTTGCCAGATTTCCCAGATGGTTCAATAGCGGATCGCGGCCGCGCCCCAGGTAAATCCGCCGCCCATCGCTTCGAGCACCAGAAGGTCGCCCTTGCGGATGCGCCCGTCGCGCACCGCGACGTCGAGCGCGAGCGGCACCGAGGCCGCGGAGGTGTTGGCATGGCGGTCGACGGTGACGATGATTTTCTCTGGGGGAAGGCCAAGTTTTCGGGCGGTAGCGTCGAGGATTCTCATGTTCGCCTGGTGCGGCACGACCCAGTCGACATCGGCCGGCGACAGGTCGATCGCGGCGAGTACTTCGGCCAGGACCTCGGCCAGATTGACGACCGCGTGGCGGAACACCTCGCGCCCCTTCATCCTCAATTTGCCGACCGTGCCGGTGGTCGAGGGGCCGCCGTCGACGAACAGCATGTCGTTGTGGCGGCCATCGGCATGAAGCCGAGTCGCGAGGACGCCCGAGTCGCCCTCCTCCGCAGCCAGCACGAGCGCGCCGGCACCGTCGCCGAACAGGACGCAGGTGGTGCGGTCTTCCCAATCGAGGATGCGGCTGAAGGTTTCGGCGCCGATGACCAGCGCGGCCTTGGCGCTGCCGCCGCGGATCATCGAATCGGCGACCGACAGCGCATAGAGGAAACCGGTGCAGACGGCGTGGACGTCGAAGGCGATGCAATCGTCGATGCCGAGCGCGGCCTGGACCTTGGTCGCCGACGACGGGAAGGTCTGGTCGGGGGTCGCCGTGGCGAGGACGATCAGGCCGATGTCGGAAGCCGCGATGCCGGCGGCGTCGAGCGCGCGGCGGGCGGCGTCAGTGGCGAGCGTGGCGGTGGTCTCCCCCTCGCCGGCGATATAGCGGCTGCGGATGCCGGTGCGTTCGACGATCCACTGATCGGTGGTATCGACCGTCTCGCACAGTTCGTCATTGTCGACCCGCCGCGCGGGAAGGGCCGAACCGGTACCCTTGATCACCGAGCGCAAGGTCATGCGGCCGGTTCATTGGCGAAGGCGTGGGCGCGGAACTCGTCGAGGTCGTCGCCGATCTTGCGGGTGATGTCGTTGCGGACCATCTGCGCGGCGACGCCGATGGCGTTGGCGACGCCCTTTGGATTGGCGCTGCCGTGGCTTTTCACGACCAGCCCGTTGAGGCCGAGGAAGACGGCGCCATTGTGGTTGTTGGGGTCGAGGTGGACCTTGAGCAGGTTGAGCGCCGGTCGCGACAACGCGAACCCGGCCTTCGAGCGCAGCGACGAGGTGAAGGCTCGGCGCAGGAGGTCAGTGACGAAGCGGGCCGTGCCTTCGGCGGTTTTCAAGGCGATGTTGCCCGAAAAGCCGTCGGTGACGACGACGTCGACATCGCCGCGCGACAATTTGTCGCCCTCGGTGAAGCCGTCGAACAGCAAGGGCAGGTAGGTCGCGTCGCGGAGCAATGCGGCGGCTTCCTTAAGCTCACCAGTGCCCTTCAATTCCTCGGTGCCGATGTTGAGCAGCTTGACCCGGGGCTTGGCGATGCCAAGCACGGTGCGCGAGTACGCCGAGCCCATGACCGCGAACTGGACGAGGTTCTGGGCGTCGCATTCGGTATTGGCGCCAAGGTCGAGCATGACGAGGTCGTGGGTCATGGTCGGCAGCAAGGCGGCCAATGCGGGACGGTCGATCCCGGGCATGGTGCGCAGCGCGAGCTTGGCGATGGCCATCAGCGCGCCGGTGTTTCCGGCCGACAGAGCGGCGTGGGCCTGCCCGTCCTTCACCGCATTGATGGCCAGGCCCATCGAGGTGGTCTTGGCGCGGCGGATCGCCTGGCTCGGCTTCTCGCTCGGGGTGATCTCGTCGGTGGTGTGGTGGATCGTGACCGCGTCGCCGAGCCCGCCGTGGCGCGCGACCTCGCGGGTGATGACCGCTTCGTCGCCGAACAGGTCGAACGACAGGGTCTTGTCCTTGCGATAGGCGCGGGCGATCCCGGCGATGATCACCGCCGGACCGCTGTCGCCTCCCATGGCGTCAATCGCGATGCGCGGGCTCACGTCGTGGCGAGCTTGCGCCATGGTCCGCGGTCCGCTCAGGCCTCGGTCGAGACGATCTCGCGGCCGTTGTAGTGGCCGCACGCCGCGCACAGATTATGCGGGCGCTTGAGCTCGCCGCAGTTCGGGCACTCCTGGAAGGAGGCCGGGCTCAGCGAGTCATGGCTGCGGCGCATGTTGCGCTTCGAGGGCGAAGTTTTTCTTTTAGGGACGGCCATTGCGGCTCTTCCTCAATCTGCGAACAAAAAAATGGCGACTCACCTCGCCCAGCTCATCGGGAATTCCTTTGGGGGGAAATCCCGCGGCGGCGGCCGGATCGTCGCGAACGAGTGCGCCCTATAGCGAAACCCGGGCCAAGCGCAAGCGCGTGTATATGTTTGAGCAGCGGTCTAGCCGCGAGCCAACGCCGCGTCCGACACGAACGGGTTGGTCGCGCGCTCGTGGGCAAAGGTCGACATCGGGCCGTGGCCGGGGATGAAGGCGGTGTCCCCGCCCATCGGCCACAGGCGGTTGGCGATCGAATCGAGCAGGTCCTGGTGGTTGCCGCGAGGGAAGTCGGTGCGACCGATCGAGCCCATGAACAGCACGTCGCCAACAATCGCCAGCTTCGATGGTGCGTGGTGGAGGACGACGTGGCCCGGGGTGTGGCCGGGGCAGTGGCGGATGGCGAAGGTCAGGTCGCCGACGTCCACCGTGTCGCCATCCTCGAGCCAGCGGTCGGGGGTGAAGGGCTGGCCGGGCACGCCGTATTTGGCGCCGTCCTCGGCCAGGCGGTCGATCCAGAACTGGTCGTCGCGGTGCGGGCCCTCGATCGGCACGCCGAGCTCGGCCGCGAGGATGCCCGCCGACCCGCAATGATCGATGTGGCCGTGGGTGAGGATGATCTTCTCGATCGTGACCTGATGCTGGGCGGCGGCGGCCTTGAGGCGGTCGAGGTCGCCGCCCGGATCGACGAACGCGCCGCGCATTGTCGCCGTGCACCACAGCAAGGTGCAATTCTGCTGCAACGGCGTGACCGGGATGATGGTGGCCTGGAGGGGCGGTGCGTTCATGCCCGCCGGTTAGGGGGAAGGCGGCAGGCTGTCCATCGCCGGGGCGACCTGGGTCATTGCGCGGGCGGTGGCTTCGGCGCCCCTGAGCGCGCGGAGCACATTGCCGCCGGCGAGCTTGGCGAGATCGGCGTCGCTCCAGCCGCGGCGGATCAGTTCGGCGAACAGCAAGGGGTAGCCGTCGACGCTGGCGAGGCCGTCGGGCGCGATGTCGATCCCGTCGAGGTCGCCGCCGATGCCGACATGGTCGTGGCCGGCGATGATGGCGACATGGTCGACGTGGTCGGCGACCTCGGCGATCGTCGCGACCGGTGCCGGGTTAGCCGCCACCCACGCCGCCACCGCCGCATCGACATCCTTGACGGTGTGGCCGGTCAGCAGCGCTTTCTGCCGCGCGGTCTCGGCGGCCTTGTCGGCGTAATAGAGGCGCAGCGCGTCCGACACATAGCCGCTGTAGAAATTGACCATCACCACGCCGCCGTTGGCCGCCAGGCGCCGGAGAATGGCGTCGCTGACGTTGCGCGGATGATGATTGAGCGCCTGGGCGCTGCTGTGCGAGAAGATGACCGGGGCGCGGGCGACGTCGAGGACATCGGCCATGGTCGCTTCGCTGACATGGCTCAGGTCGACCAGCATGCCGAGGCGGTTCATCTCCCGGACGACGGCGACGCCTTCCCTGGTGAGGCCGTCGTGGAGCGGGACGTCGGTGGCGCTGTCGGCCCAGCCGGTGGTCTTGAAGTGGGTCAGCGTCATGTAGCGCGCGCCGAGCCGGTAGAACTGCCGGAGCGCGGCCATGCTTTCGCCGATCTGATGGCC
Organism: Sphingomicrobium sp.; assembly: GCA_039929125.1. Taxonomy (GTDB): domain Bacteria; phylum Pseudomonadota; class Alphaproteobacteria; order Sphingomonadales; family Sphingomonadaceae; genus Sphingomicrobium. The sequence goes on along the minus strand of JBDSRV010000003.1, from coordinate 31,177 downwards.
GCCCTCGATCCCGATCAGCGAGGCGACCCGGCCCGACTGGTGGATGCGGACAATGTCGTCGGCGGTGAAGGCCAGCGCGAGGTCGGCGGGGTACGCGGCGACCATCCGGTCGACGACGTCGATTTGCTCGATCGTCTGGCGGATGGCGTCGGCGCCGTGGGTGTCGGCGTCGATATAGACCGACCAGAATTGCGCCCCGACGCGGCCGGCGTGGAGCCGCGCCATGTCGGTCATCAGCGGCTTGTCGCGCTTGTCGGTGCCGCTCGCCAGCCCGGCGACGCTGAAACCATATTTGTCGCGCAGCTCCCACGGCAGATCGTTGTGGCCGTCGATCAGCGGCGTAGCCTTGAGGATGCGGTCGATGCGCGCCTTGACCGCGGGGTCGATCGGCGCGGGCGCGGCGAAGGAGGAGGTCGAGCACGCAAGGGCCGCGGCCAGCAGTATGAAGCGCATGACAAATTCCCCCAATTCCCGCCGAGGGGTTTACGGGGGCCGGCGGACAAGGGCAATGCGACGGCGATGGCCCGCGCGCCCTTCCTGTTGTTCGACGACGCCCGGCCCCGGGGCGCGGCGCGTCTCTACCAGCATCCGCGGCGGGTGATCGTGGCCAAGGCGATGGACGAGGTACGCCCGGCCTTGGCCGAGCTGCGCGCCGCGGTGCGCGGCGGGGCGCATGCGGCGGGCTACCTGGCCTATGAGGCGGGCCAGGCACTTGAGCCGACGTTGGAAGCGGCGGCGCGGCAGGGCGACGGGCCGTTGCTGTGGTTCGGGCTGTTCGACGGCTTTCAAGCGCCCGATCTCGACATATTGCTGCCCGACGCGCGAGCGAGCTGGATTGGCGCGGTGCGGCCGCGGATTGAATTCCCAGCCTATGAGGCGGCCGCGCTCGAAGTGCGCGAACATCTTTACGCCGGCGACTTTTACCAGGCGAACCTGACGTTCGGTTGCGACCTGCCGGTGCAGGGGTCGCCGCTGGCGCTTTACGCGCGGCTGAGGGACAGGTCGCGCGCCGGCTGGGGCGGGGTGGTCGACATGGGCGAGCGGTGGCTGGTGTCGCTGTCGCCCGAGCAATTCTTCACCATGAGCGACGGTCAGATCGAGGCCCGGCCAATGAAAGGCACCGCCCCGCGCCACGCCGATCCGGCGGAGGATCGCGCCGAAGCCGAGGCCTTGGCCGCCGACCCCAAGCAACGGGCGGAAAATCTGATGATCGTCGACCTGCTGCGCAACGATCTGTCGCGGCTGGCGGAGGTCGGCAGCGTGGCGGTGCCGGCGCTGTTCACGGTCGAGCATTACCCGACCGTCCACCAGATGGTCAGCCGCGTTACCGCCCGGCTGCGGCCCGGGGTCGACGCGGTCGAGGTGCTGGAGACGATCTTCCCGTGCGGATCGGTGACCGGCGCGCCCAAAGTCGCGGCGATCAAGGCGCTGCGCGACCTCGAGCCCGAGGCGCGCGGCGCCTACACCGGGTCGATGGGCTGGCTCGAACCGGGCGATCAGGGGGCGGCCTCTTTCAACGTCCTCATCCGCACCCTGGAAGGCGTTGCCGGCGAGTCGGTTTGTCGACTCGGTCTTGGATCGGGACTTGTCGTCGACAGCCGCTTGCGCGATGAATGGGACGAGTGCCGCCTCAAGGGAGAATTCGTGCTGCAGAAGGGCCGATCGTTCGACCTCATCGAGACCATGCGGTTCGACCCGCAAGACGGGATCGTTGACCTCGAGCGCCACCTCGACCGGATGCGCGCGGCGGCCACCGACCTCGATTTCCGCTTCGACCGGCATGGCGCGCGCAACGAGCTCCAGGCCGCGACCTTCGGGCGCAAGGAGCAAAGCCTGGTGCGGCTGCTGCTCAGCCCGCGCGGGACGATGGCGATCCAGCTGAAGCCGATCGACGAGCCGCAGCGGCTGCCGGTCAAGGTCACGCTTCAGCGGATGCCGGTCGAGGCCGACGATTTTCGCCTGCGCTACAAGACCACCGACCGCCGGTTCTGGGACGATTGCCGGCGCGCCAACGGGACGTTCGAGACCATCTTCCACGATGCCGGGGGCCGCCTCACCGAGGGCAGCCGGACAAGCCTGTTCGTCGAGCGCGACGGGATCATAATCACCCCGCCGCTGGCGCTCGGCCTGATGCGCGGCATTTTCCGCGGCCGGTTGATCGAGGAGGGCAAGGCGGTTGAGGGCGAACTGCGCGCCGAGGATCTGGCCGGCGGCTTCTTCATCGGCAATTCGGCGCGCGGGCTGATCCCGGCGGTGCTCGCCTAAGCCGCGATCGGGAAGCGCAGCAGCCGATCGGTGACCGGCACCAAAGCCGAGGCGCCGGGCCCGACCTTTTTCAAAATCTCGGGATGGTGGACGTCGAGCCCGCCGGTGAGCGAGCCGAAGGCCGGCAGGATGAGCTTGGTGGCGCTGGCGATGAAGCAGCGGCGCGACACGCTGCGGCCGCGCAGGACGAGCCGCAGCTTGGGGTGGAAATGGCCGCTGATCTCGGGCCGCGGGTCGCCGAGTTCGGCTTCGTGGCGAAGGACGATGCCGTCGTCGACCAGCTCGTCGACCAGCCGGCCGCCGCAATGATCGACGAAACCGGCATCGTGGTTGCCGACGATCCACAGCCAGTCGAACCGGGCGGTGAGCGAGATCAGCAGATCGCGGGCGCGCTCGGGCAGGCGGTCGCAGCCGAAGCGGTCGTGGAAACTGTCGCCGAGGCAATAGACCGCTTCGGCGCCGGTGCGATCGACCTCGCGCTCGAGCGCGGTCAGGGTCGCCAGCGAATCATAGGGCGGCAAGAACTGGCCGAGACGCGCGAACCAGCTTGATTTTTCGAGGTGCAAATCGGCGACCAGCAAGGCGCGACGGGCGGGCCAGAACAGCGCGCCGTCGGGGCTGGGGATGAAGTGTTGACCGCCGAACGAAAAGGGAACCATGACCCCGCTCATAGGCGAGGTCGGGGCGCTATTCCAACAGCTTCATGACATGATCGCGGAGCGCCCGGGCATCGTGCAGGGCGTTGTGCGGGACGGCGCTGTTGGCGGCGGTCGAGAAGCCCACCAGCGACTGCAGGCGAAGGGTCAACGGGGGCACCGGCATCATCTCGCCGGGGCCGGTGACCAGCAGCATCGCGAACTGGGCGAGATCCTCGGGCCAGTCGGCGACGATCTCGGGCGCGGCGTCGCCGGCCAGCCAGTGCGACAAAGCATGAGCGGCGGCGCGGCGCGGGAGGCTGGGGCCGCGCAAGGCGTCGGGGACTTGGTGGAGGAACGGCATGACGTGGCGCTCGACCCACGGGTCGGTGACGTCGCCGTCGATCACCAGGTACAGTTCCTCGCCGCCGTCTTCGGGCACCAGGGCAAGGCTGATCAGGCGGCCGCCGAAGCCGTCATATTCGGTGTCGAGGAAATAGCGCATCGCCGCATCCTGAACGAGCGGGGCCGCGGGTTCCAGTGGCTTGAGTCCGAAGTGAACCCAATGATCGGCGCGTCAGGGCGCCGGCGCGGGATTGACGGCCGGCGCCGGCGGGCAGGCTTCGCCGCGCGCTTGCGCCTTGCGGCAGGCCGCGGCCCACAGCCGTTCACGCTTGCCGGCATCCTCTTCCGCCTTGCGCAGGGCGCGGCCGCGATTCTCGTCGGCTTCGGACTGGCTGGTGGTGGCGAGGTCGACGCCCTTGGCGACGACCTTCACCGGCAGGGTGACGACATCGAACGCGGTCTTGGCGATCGACGTGACGCAGCCCGACAGCGTGACGAGGAGGGTGGCGGCTATGACCAGTTTCATGGTTTCGGCTTAGCCGCCAAAGCCTTGAGAGAGAATGAACTAATCGAGCCGCATGGCCTCGGCGGCGAGCGCTTCGGCCTCCACCAGCAACGCTTCGTCGGCGCTGCCCGAGGGCAGGGCCTCGCGGCCGATGACGACCATCAGCGGCACCGCCATCGGCGTCACCCGGCTGGCGGCGACGTGGACCATCGTCGCGGCGGCGCGGTCGACCAGCCGGGCGAGCCGGCCCAGCTCGGTCATGCGGGCGCGGGCATCGTCCCACGCGGCGTTGAGGAGGAGATGCCCGGGCTCGTACTTGCGCAGGACGTCGTAGATGAGGTCGGTCGAGAAACTGACCTGGCGGCCCGACTTGCGCTTGCCCGGATGCTGTCGCTCGACCAGCCCGCCGATCACCGCCACTTCGCGGAAGGCGCGCTTGAGCAGGTGCGACTGTTCGACCCATTCGACGAATTCATGTTCGAGGATGTCAGGCGAGAACAGAGGCTTGAGGTCGGTCACCGGCTCCAGGCTGTAGGTCGCGATGGCATAATCGTTGGCGACGAAGCCGAGCGGCTTCAATCCTGCGGTCTCCATCCTCTTGGTCAGCAGCATGCCGAGCGACTGGTGCGCGTTCCAGCCTTCGAAGCTGTAGACGCACATGTAGTGGCGGCCCTCCATCGGGAAGGTCTCGACCAGCAATTCGTCGGGCTGGGGGAGGATCGAGCGGCGCTGCTGCACCTCGAGCCATTCGCGGACGTCGTCGGGGAAGCGGTGCCACTGGCTGTCGTCGGCGAGGAACTGGCGGACGCGGTCGGCGAGGTGGGTCGACATCGACATGCGCTGGCCGCCGTAGGTGACCAGCCGCGCCGCCTTGGTCGAAGCGGCGACGACGATGTCGCTGTCCTTGAAGCGCTGCACTTCGAGGCTCAGTCCGGCGAAGAAGATGTGGTCGCCGACGACGAGGGTCGAGGCGAAGCCTTCCTCGACCCGGCCGAGCATGCGGCCGTTGCCGAAGCGCACATCCATCATCGGCTGATCGACGATGACGCCGGCGTTGAGGCGGTGCTGGGCGGCGACCTGGGGGCGGGTGATGCGCCACTGGCCGGGGGCATGTTCGACCAGCCGCTTGAACTTGTCGTAGGCGCGCAGCGCGTAGCCGCCAGTCGAGATATAATCGAGGATGCGGCGCCAGGTTTCGTCCCGAAGCCCGGCATAAGGCGCGGCGGAGCGGACTTCGGCGAGCAACTCCGCCTCGTCGAACGGCCCGGCGCAGGCGATGGCGAGGATATGCTGGGCAAGGACGTCGAGCGTGCCCGGACGGAAGATTTCGGGGTCGAGTTCCCGGGCGTCGATGGCATCGAGGGCGGCGCGGGCCTCGAGATATTCGAAGCGGTTGCCGGGGACGACGATGCCCTGCGACGGTTCGTCGAGCCGGTGATTGGCGCGGCCAATCCGCTGCAGTAGCCGCGACGAGCCCTTGGGCGCCCCCATCTGGACGACCAGGTCGACGTCGCCCCAGTCGATGCCGAGGTCGAGGCTGGCGGTGGCGACCAAGGCGCGCAGGCGGCCGTCGCCCATCGCCGCCTCGACCTTGCGCCGGGCTTCCAGCGCCAGGCTGCCGTGGTGGATGCCGATCGGCAGGCCTGAATCGTTGACCTGCCACAGGTCCTGGAAGATCAGTTCGGCGAGGCTGCGGGTGTTACAGAAGACGAGCGTGGTCTTGTGCGCCTCGATCAGCTCCATCACCTGACGCGCGGCATAGCGGCCCGAATGGCCGGCCCACGGCACGCGGCCGTCGGGGATGAGGATGCTGAGGTCGGGCTCGGCGCCCGGATCGCCGATGACCAGCCGGGTGGCGTCGATGTCGCCGTCGGGGGCGAGCCAGCCGCGATAGGGGTCGGGATCGGCAATGGTCGCGCTCAAGGCGACTCGGCGGAGATCGGGGGCGAGGTGCTGGAGCCGGGACAAGGCGAGGCTCAAGAGGTCGCCGCGTTTCTCCCGGGCGAAAGCGTGGACTTCGTCGATCACTACCGTCTTCAGCCCCGCGAACAGCAAATCGCTGTCGGGGTAGGACAGGAGCAGGCTGAGGCTTTCGGGCGTGGTCAGCAGGATGTGCGGCGGGCGGAGGCGCTGACGCGCCTTGCGGTCCGAGGGGGTGTCGCCGCTGCGGGTTTCGACGCGGATGGCAAGACCCATCTCCTCGATCGGGCCGGTCAAATTGCGGTGGACGTCGACCCCGAGCGCCTTCAGCGGCGAGACGTAGAGGGTGTGGAGGCCGTCGGCGGGGTGGTCGATGAGGTCGACCAGGGTCGGCAGGAACCCGGCCAGGGTCTTGCCCGCCCCGGTCGCGGCGACGAGCAAGGTGTGGGCGCCGCCGTGCGCGGCGTCGAGTATCTCGAGCTGGTGGCGCCGCGGGGCCCAGCCACGCTTGGCGAACCAGTCGGCGATGACGGCGGGCAGAGCGGTCGGCATGGGTCCTTTCGCAGGCGGCGTGGAACGGACGCGCCGCTTGGCCGTCATAACCTCCTGATGCCCCGCCTGGGTTCCTGGATCGAGCCTTTTCCCGAAGGCATCTTCGTCAAGCCCGCCAAGGCGTGGGTCGACCCGTCACAACCAAAAGACCGCGCGCTGGTCACCCACGGCCACGCCGACCATGCGCGCGGCGGCCACAAAGCGGTGTGGGCGACGGCCGAGACGCTGGCGATCATGGACGTCCGCTATGGCCAGCAAGCGGCCCATCCGGTGGCCTATGGCGAGAGCGTGCGCGTCGGCGAGGTCGACGTCAGCTTCGTCCCCGCCGGCCATGTGCTGGGGTCGGCGCAGGTGGTGCTCGATTATCGCGGCGAGCGGGTGGTGGTGTCGGGCGACTACAAACGGCGGCCCGACCCGACCTGCGCGCCGTTCGTGGTGGTGCCGTGCGACATCTTCATCACCGAGGCGACGTTCGGCCTGCCGGTGTTCCGCCACCCCGACACCGGCAGCGAGATCGACCGCTTGCTCCACCGCCTCCACGCCGAACCGGAGCGGTGCGTGCTGGTCGGCGCCTATGCGCTGGGCAAGGCGCAACGGGTGATCGCCGAGCTGCGCGCGCGGGGGCATGACGCGCCGATTTACTACCACGGGGCGATGGAGCGCTTGTGCCGGCTGTACGAGGAGCTTGGGGTGCCGCTGGGCGAGCTGCGGCCGGTGGCGGGGGCGACCAAGGACGAGCTGGCGGGGCATATCGTGATCTGCCCGCCGTCGGCGCTCAACGACCGCTGGTCGCGGCGGCTGCCCGACCCGGTGACGGCGATGGCGTCGGGGTGGATGCGGGTGCGGCAGCGGGCGCGGCAGAAGAATGTCGAACTGCCATTGGTCATCTCCGACCATGCCGATTGGGACGAGCTGACCCAGACCATCCGCGAGGTCGCGCCGAAGGAGGTGTGGATCACCCATGGGCGCGAGGAAGCGCTGATGCACTGGTGCATGCTCCACCAGGTCAAGGCGCGGGAATTGAACCTGGTCGGTTACGAGGATGACGAGGAGGAATAAGGCAGCTTTCCGGCCGCCCACCAGATGACGAGCATGCCGGCGATGCTGGCGAGGCCGTCCGCGGCATAGTGCCAGCCCAGTTGCACCGAGGCGATCCAGATGAAGCCGAAGTAAGCGGCGGCGAGCGGGACGGCTTTGGGCGCGAAGCGTCGCGCGGTGAGCACGATCCACAGGCTGATCGCGACGTGCATCGACGGCACAGCGGAAATGCCGGCGACGAGGCCGGGGCGGCCGCTGGCCCGCGTCGCCCACATCGCGTCCGACGTCGCCACCACCATCGACGCGCCGCGCGCTTCGAGCAGGGGATGGAGGGCGGCGAAACGGGCGCCGCCGAACGCGCGGTCGAAGAAGATCGGGCCGGCCGAGGACAATAAGGCCGCGGCGACGATGCCGAGCAGGAACCAGGCGGCGGCATAAGCGACCAGGGCGCGCGACTTGGCGCGCGACGGCGGCGCGATGACCAGGCTGAACAGGATCACCAGCTGGACCGGCAGCCACAAGCCGTAGACGCGGTCGATCGGCAGCGCGGCCCAGCCGAGCAAGGCGTCGAGGCGCAAATAGGGATCGCCGCCGAACAGCCCGGCTTCGGCGGCGGCGAGCGGGGCGTCGAGCCAGAAGGGCATGACCGCTGGAATGGCATATTTGAGCGCCATGAACAGGCTGGAGCCGGTGCCGATAAACAGAGTGCCGAGGAGGATGGCGGGCCAGCCGGCGCGGGCGGCGGCGGGGCGCCACAGGCGGCGCAGGCCGAGCGCCATGCCGAGCCCGGCGACGCCGAGCGCGACATAGGTCGCGGTCAGCGGCAGCGGCGCGATTCCGACCGCCCATGCGGCGAACCACAACAGGAGCTCGATCGCGGTCAGCGCCGCCATCGGCACCAGCCAGTCGCGCTCCTCGCCCAGCGCGGCGGGATCGAACAAGGTCAGTGGGCCGCTTCGACCGCGGCGATGCCCGAGGCTTCGAGCTGGGCGTTGATGGTCGCCATCAGCCGGTCGAGGCCGGCCTGGTCCCTCGATTCCGCCCGCGCCACGAGGACATCCTGGGTGTTGGAGGCGCGCAGCAGCCACCAGCCGTCGGCGGTCTTGACGCGGACGCCGTCGGTCTTGTCGACCGAGGCGCCTTCCTTGGCGAGGCGCGCGGCGACTTCGCCGACCACCGCGAACTTGCGGGTGTCGTCGACCTGGAAGCGAAGTTCCGGCGTGGCGACGGAGACCGGCATCTCGCTTTTGAGTTCGGTCAGGCTCTTGCCGCTGTCGGAGATGGCGCGGATCAGCCGGACCGCGGCGTAGAGGGCGTCGTCGAACCCGTACCAGAGGTGCTTGAAAAAGATGTGGCCGCTCATCTCGCCCGCCAACGGCGCGCCGGTTTCCTTCATCTTCGATTTGATCAGGCTGTGGCCGGTGTTCCACATCAGCGGTTGCCCGCCCATTTCGGCGATGCGGTCGAACAGGGTCTGGCTGGCCTTCACATCGGCGATGATGGTCGCGCCGGGGTGCGCTTTCAGCACCGGGCCGGCGAGGATCATCAGCAACTGGTCGCCCCAGATGACCCGGCCAAGGCCGTCGATCGCGCCGATACGGTCGGCGTCGCCGTCGAAGGCGATGCCGAAGTCGAGGCCCTTGACCTGAACTAGCTCCTTCAAGTCGGTGAGATTGGCTTCGACCGTCGGGTCGGGATGATGGTTGGGGAAGCGGCCGTCGACTTCGGTGTAGAGCGTGAAATGCTCGCCCGGGAGGCGCTTGACGAGTTTCTCGAGCACTGGCCCGCCGGCGCCGTTGCCGGCGTCCCAGCCGATGCGGTAGGCCTTGCCGTCGAAGCCCTCGACCAAGGCATCGACATAAGCGTCGATGATGTCATGCTCGCTGACCTGGCCGGTGCCCTCGCTCCACTCGCCGGCGGCGGCGCGGCGGCCGAGGTCCTGGATCTCCTTGCCGAACACCGAGCGGCCATTGAGCAGCATCTTGAAGCCGTTGTAGTCGGCCGGGTTGTGGCTGCCGGTGACCTGGATGCCGCCGTCGACCTTGAGCGTCGCCGCGGCGAAATAGAGCATCGGCGACGGGCCCATGCCGATCCGGACGACGTCGAGGCCGCCGGCCGTCAGCCCCTCGATCAGCGCGGTTTCGAGCTCGAGCGAATGCAGCCGCCCGTCGCGGCCGACGGCGATCCTGCGGGCACCTTCCGACGTGGCGAGCGCGGCGTAGCTGCGGCCGAGCGCGCGGGCGTCGGCCGGGTGAAGGGTGTCGCCGACGACGCCGCGCACGTCATATTCGCGAAGGATAGAGGGGTGAAACGCATGGGACATGCGACGCCCTTAAGCGCTTCAGGCGCTGGCCGCCACCGGTTCGTCGACGATCTCCGCGACGCTCGGCACGGCGAGACCGGCAATCATCTCGCGCAATTCCTGCCGGGCGGCGATATGGCCGAGCCCGACCTCGCCCAGTTCGCCAAGGTCGAGCAGGGTCAGGCCCTTGGGGAATAGCTCGCGGTAGATGACCCGCTCGCCCAGCCCGGGGATGACGCGGAAGCCGACCCGGCGGGCGAGCTCGTCGAGCGCGGCGCCGACGCGGCGGAGGTTGTGCGAATCGATATGCTGGAGGCGGTTGCGAAGCACGACCCAGTCAACGCTCTTGCCGGTCGCCTTGGCTCGCTGGGTGCGGCTGTTCCAGATCAATTCGGCGTAGAAACTCGGCTTGGTCACCTTGAAATTCTCGGGGTGGACCTGGCCGATCAGGTCGAGGTCGACGAAGCTGTCGTTCATCGGCGTCACCAAAGTGTCGGCCTTGAGGATGGCGGCGCGGGCGACCGGGTCGTCGCGGCCGGGGGTGTCGATGACGATCACGTCGGCGTCCTGCGACAGGCGGGCGATGGCGGCCTCCAGCCCGGCGGCGTCCTGCTGTTCGAGCACTTCAAAGGCGGCATGGGGCAGCGCCTTGTCGAGCCGGCGCATGGTCGCGTCGCGGTTCTCGAGGTAGCGGGCGAGGGTCCGCTGGCGCTGGTCGAGGTCGAGCGCGGCGACCCGGTGGCCCGAGGCGGCCAGCGCGATCGCGGTATGGACGGCGGTCGTCGATTTGCCGGTGCCGCCCTTCTCATTGGCGAAAACGATGAAATGCGGCTGGCCCATCGACCCGCTTGCCCCTTGTGGTTCGTCCCGCCGCGCCAGTAGAACGCAGCCCCTGCCGCCCGGTGTATCGAAGGCCCGATTCCCATGCAAATTGTTCGTCGAATGAGCGAGTTGGGCGAGACACTGGCGCCGTGGCGTGCGGCGGGCGAGCGGGTCGCGCTGGTGCCGACGATGGGCGCGCTCCACGCCGGGCACATGGCGCTGGTCGAGGCGGCGCGAGCAACCTCCGACCGGGTGGTGGCGACGATCTTCGTCAACCCGCTCCAGTTCGGCGCCGGCGAGGACCTCGACCGTTACCCGCGGCGGGAAGCGGCCGATGCCGCGCTGCTTGAGGCGCATGGTTGCGACCTCTTATGGACGCCGAGCGCGGACGAGCTTTACCCGGCGGGATTCGCGACGACGGTCAGCGTCGCCGGGGTCAGCGAGCGCTGGGACGGGGCGGCGCGGCCGGGCCATTTCGCCGGGGTCGCGACCGTCGTCGCCAAGCTGCTGATCGCCACCCTGCCCGACGTCGCCTTGTTCGGGGAAAAGGATTTCCAGCAATTGGCGGTGATCCGGCGGATGACTGTGGATCTTGGCTTGCCGGTGGAGATCGTCGGCGTGCCGACGGTGCGCGATGGCGATGGTTTGGCGCTGTCGTCGCGCAATGCCTATCTCAACGACGCCCAGCGCAAGCAGGCGCTGGCGTTGCCGCGGGCGCTTGAGGCAGCGCGCGATGCGGTGTTGGGTGGCGTGACTGTCGAAAGCGCGCTGGCGGCGGCGAAAGCCAGCCTGATCGACGCCGGGTTCGCGCCGATCGACTATGTCGCCCTGGTCGACGCCGCGACCCTCGACCCACTCGACCAGCCCCGCGGCGCCATGCGCCTAATCGCCGCCGCGACGCTCGGCGGGACGCGCCTTATCGACAACATCAGTGTCATTGCGGGGAAATTATCCCCTTCGGACATGTAGGGCTAAACCTACCTTCCGAAAACGAATCAGGGCAAAGTGTTGACTATGGGTTGGTTCTCAAAAGCATTGCTTCCTCGTTCGGCGCGCCAGACTGCGCGAACTATTGCGCTCGGGGCTTTGGGCCTTGTCGCTGGCACCTGGCTCATCGCGCTGCTTACCCAGCTCAAGCTCTTTGATAATCCGCAGGGTCAGCTTGGCGCGGTGAAAACCTTTTTCGAGGCGCTCACCACGGAAACGTGGTTCCTGTTGCTAACGGGCGGCGCGGTTGGTCTTGCCGCCGGCGTTTTTGTTGATTCGCTCCTCGCCCGCAGGGCGGCTAGGCGCTGGTGGGATAAGCTCTTTGCTTTCTCAATCAGAGATGGCGCGAGCCTTTTGGCGGGGATCGACCCCATAAGATTCGAGGGCAACCAGCGGGCACTCGGAATAGCAAACGAGCTGAAGGGCTACGTCGATTCTGGCTTTGTCCCCTTATTTTTGGAGCTTTCGCCCAACCAAAACGCGCTCAGTCCCTTAAAGGCCCACGGACCGCAGTATGATAAGAAGCAGGTGGATTACGGCGCCGTGATCCCAAAGGGCCAGATAGAAGATTTGGCCCGAGCGCGAGGTTGGCCTCTGCCTTGGCCCGTTCCGCAAAAGGTAGATGCAGCACCCGTCGTGCCAAGACTGACCGGGACGCTGGGCGAGTATCTCGCGCGAATGGAGAATGAGGGTAAATGAGCGGCCCACAGAACGATCGCTTTGACATGCTCTTAAAGGCAATGGCCGAGGGTGAAGCGCCTAAGCGGAAGGTCAGTAGTGGAAGCGACACTGGGCGATCAGCAACGCCTGATCCGCTCCCCTGCCCTCCACTCGATAAACAAGCCGATCCTTCTCAGTAACGCGGCGGGACCACCACCCCTTCAAGTCGCCCTTCAATGGTTCCGGCTTGCCCTTGCCAGTGTGCGGGTGGCGGCGGCATTCCTCAATCAGGTCAGTCAGGCGGTCGAGCACCTTTCGGTCGCCGCCCTGCCAATGCCGGTAATCCTCCCAGCCATTGTCCGAAAAAATGATCTTCACGCGTCGGCTAGGGAACGCGTCTTTGCCAGCTTCCGCTCCACGCCCTTGCCCGCATCAAGCTGGCGGATAGACGCGTGAAGGCGCTCCGCATTCTTCGGCGAGGAAAGAAGGTGGAGAGTTTCAGAAATCGCGTTCCAGTCGTCGAGCGACACCATGACAACCGCGTCGGCCTTTTGCCGAGTAATAACGATTTGGGTCATGTCCTCGACAACGCGGTCCATAAGCTCCTTGAGCTTGGCGCGAGCGTCTGTGTAGCTGAATACCTGCAATTGGCCCTCCTTGGCCTGTACCGCAATATGTACAGATTGCTGTACAATGCAAGGGGTGAATGAAGCGTGTACGCCTAGCGCACGAAAGAATGCAGCATCGGTCAAGCATCAGGTGCGGTACCGCCCGCACGCTCCAGCGATACTCAAGCTCGCCTAAATACTTCGGAAAGTGCTTCGCGCTGACGTCGATGCTTGTCCCATCAATCCCGCCCAACCAATACCCCCAAGCGCGCCTCCTCCGCCCCACATCAGTGTCATTCCGGACACAGTGTCTGCGCCATCGTCACTGGGGCGTTAACCATTTGTTTGGGCTTGGCCGCCGAAAACCCGGTTGCGATCACCAGTGGGTGGTCAAGCAGGGGACACAAAGATGGCGATCAGTCAGAAGGGTCAGGACTTCCTCCTTCACAGCCGCCTGGCGGATGCCGAGCGGGGCGACATCGACGCGCTGTTCGAGCTGGGGGTGAGCTTCTCGACCGGGCGCGGCGGCATCGCCGTCGACCTCATCGAGGCGCACAAATGGTTCAACCTCGCCGCTCTGTCGGGCGACACCCGCAGCCAGGCCTGCCGCGCCGACATCTCGATCGAAATGACCGCGCGCGAAATCGCCGAGGCGCAGCGCCAGGCCCGCTCGTGGCTGACGGTGCACCCCGGGCAGCGCTACGCCGCCTGACGCTTCGCTTTAGCGGACGACGACCGTGACCACGCGGCGGTTTTGCGCCCAGGCGGTTTCGTTCGATCCCACCGCGGCCGGGCGCTCCTTGCCCCAGCTGACGACCAGCAGGCGCGCCGCCGGGACGCCCTGCGCAACCAGATAATCGCGCGCCGCATTGGCCCGCCGCTCACCCAGCGCGATATTATATTCGCGGGTGCCGCGCTCATCGGCGTGGCCCTCGATCGAGGCGCGGACCTTGGTGTTGGCTAGCATCCACCGCGCCTGCGCCGCCAGCGTCGCCTGCGAGGCGGTGTCGAGCTGATATTCGTCGGTCCCGAAATAGACGGTGTCCGAGCCGGCCTTGGCGACGAGGTCGGCCTGCATCGCCGGCAATTCGACCAGATCGACGTCGCCATTGGCCGCGGCGCCGGTGTCGGTGGCGGTGACCGGCGGCGCGGTTTCGACCGGCGGGGTCTTCTTGGCGCAGCCGCCGATGGCCAGCGCCAGCGCGGTCATGCCGATGAGGATGGGCTTGTTCATGATTACCTCCAATGGGGTCAATTCTGCAGCGGCGACCAGCTAGGGTCGGATCCGCCGAGCGGGGTGGGAAGGATGCGGGCGCGGCCGCCGTTGACGGAGACGGCGTAGAGCGTGGCGTCGCCGCTGCCGCGCGCGGTGCGGTGGAACATCACGAACTGGCCGTTGGGGGCCCAGCTCGGGCCTTCGTCCTGCCAGCTGTCGGTCAGCGTCTTCTCGCCGCTGCCGCCGGGCGCCATCACGCCGATGCGAAAGCCGCCGCCGCCGATGCGGGTGAAGGCGATCATGTTGCCGCGCGGGCTCCACACCGGCGAGGCATAGCGCGCGCCGCCGAAGGTGATGCGCTTCTGGTTCGATCCGTCGGCGTCCATGACATAGAGCTGCTGGGTGCCCGAGCGGTCGCTTTCGAAGACGATCTGCCGACCGTCGGGCGAGTAGCTTGGCGAGGTGTCGGCGCCGGGCGTGGCGGTCAGCCGGCGCGGGCTGCCGCCATTGGCGCCGACAACGTAAAGATCGGTATTGCCGCCGCTGGCCATCGAGAAGACGATGTCGCGGCCGTCGGGCGAGAAGCGCGGGGCGAAGGTGGTGACCCGTCCGGGAATAAGCAGCCGCTCGGCGCCGCTGGCGACGTCCATCACATAGACCCGCGCCATCCGCCCCTGGTAGCTCATGTAGACGAGCTTGTCGCCGCGCGGGGAGAAGCGCGGGGTGACGACGGTCGCCTTTCCGGTGGTCAGATAGCGGTGGTTGGAGCCGTCCGAATCCATGATCGCGATGCGCTTGAGGCGGGCATTCTTGGGGCCGGTCTCGGCGACATAGACGACCCGGGTGTCGAGGAACGGCTGCTCGCCCGACAGGCGCGAATAAATGGTGTCGGCGCATTTGTGTGCGGCGCGGCGCCACTCGGTGGCGGGGACGGCGAACCCCTGATGAGTCAGCTCGCGCCCGGCGCTGACGTCGTGGAGGTAGCAGCCGACGGTGATGCGCCCGTCGGGCCGCGCCTCGACATAGCCCGACACCAGCGCCGACGCGCCGGCGTTGCGCCACTCGGCGTAGAACGGCGAAGCGGCTTCGGGAAAGGCATAGGCCCGCACCCCGACCGGGCCGAGCGGGGTGAACAGGCCGGTCGAGCGGAGGTCGGCGGCGACCACCTCGGCGACGCTGCGGCCGAGCTGGACGGTGTCGCCGGCCGGGGTCGGCAGCGGCGCGGGCGTCGGCATGAACGGGACGGCGATGGCCATCGGCGCGTTGATCCCGCCGACGACATCGACTTCGAGCGGGCCGCTGTCCTGGGCCGAGGCGGCGGCGGCGAGCGGCAGGGCGAGCAGGGCGACGATCAGCTTCACGGGGAGGCTCCTCACGGCAAATTGTAGTTCATGATGAAATCGGACCAGCCGCGCCCGCTGTCGGTCTCGTACAGTTCGGGCGGCAGGCCGGTGAGCGGGGCGCAGCCGACGAAGGTGGCGACGGCAAGATCCTTGACGCGTTCCTCGTAGCGGCCGTTTTCATCGTCGACGCCGGAAGTGGAGAGCACCTGGGGCGCGCCCTTCAAACGGCCGTTGGGGAACAGCATCAGGCGCATCCTGACGCGGATGCGGCTGGCCCCCGGGCCGGGGTTGACCTGACGGTCGGCGCACGGCTGGACCTGGCGGCGGATGGCCTGGACGATCCCCGCCATCGCCGTCGCGCTGACGGTCGCTGCGGACGGCCGGGCCGGGGCGGTCGAGCGGCTGGGTGAATCGGCGATGCCCTTGAGGAAGTCGTCGCCGATGCGCGACGCGCGGGCGGCGGGGCGGGCCGGGGCCGGGGCGGCCTTGACCGGCCTTGCCGAGGCGCGCTCGGTGGCGCGCGGCGCCGGGGTCTGGACGATGCGCGGCGCCAGCGGCAGCGGCAGCGGCACCGGGGCGGGGGCCGGGGTCGGCTGGTCGGCCTCGGCCATGTCGGGCGCGACGCTGGCCGGCGGCGGGGTGGCGGTGCTGGTCAGGGCAGCGGCTGTCAGGCCGACCTCGTCGACCAGTTCGACCTCCATTGCCGGCGGCTCGGGCGCGCTGGCGACATGGGCGAGGCTCATCGACAGCGCCGCGATCAACGCCACGTGGAAGGCGATGGCGGCCCCGGTGCCGGCCAGTTCGGCGCGGTCGACGGTCATCGCTGATCGCCCCCGACCGACACCAGTGCGACGCGATTGAGCCCCGCCCGGTTCAGTTCGCCCATGACCTTCATCACCTGACCATAGTCGAGGGTGCGGTCGGCGCGGAGGTAGATGCGGCGACCCTCGGCGGGCGCGGGCGAGGCGGCGATGGCGGCGAATTTGGCCGGCAAGGCCGCCTCGACGACGATGGCGTCGTCGACCGTGATCCTGCCCTGGCCGTCGATGGCCACCTGCACCGGCTTGGCCTGCTGGTCGAGCGCGCCGGCGCGGCTTTCGGGCAGGTCGATGGGCACGCCGGCGACCAGCAACGGGGCGGTGACCATGAAGATGATCAAGAGGACGAGCATGACGTCGACCAATGGCGTGACGTTGATCTCGGCCATCGGCGCCCGGCGCCGGCCGCGTCCGCCGCGGGAGGGGGCGCCGCCCATTGCCATCAGTGAGCGTCCCCGCCCCTGGGCCCGACTTCGACCTCGAGTTCGCGGCTGAGCGTGGCGTGGAAGCGGTCGGCGAAGCGGCCGAGGCGGGCTTCGAGCCGGTCGAGGCGGTGGCTCAGCCGGTTGTAGGCGATGACCGCGGGGATGGCGGCGAACAGGCCAATGGCGGTGGCGAACAGCGCCTCGGCGATGCCCGGCGCAACCACCGCCAGGCTGGTATTGTTGGCGCCGGCGATGGCGGTGAAGCTGCGCATGATCCCCCACACGGTGCCGAACAGGCCGACAAAGGGCGCGACCGCGCCGACCGTGGCGAGGATGTTGAGGCGGTCGCTCAGCCGGTCGAGTTCGGCGGCGAGGGCGGCGTTCATCCGGCTGGCGAGGCGTTCGCGGGTGCCCGAGCGGTCGACCACCGCGGCGCGGGTCGAGCGGCGCCATTCGTCCATCCCGGCGGTGAGGACGGCGGCGATCGGCAATTTCTCCTCGCCGCGCTTGGCGTGGAAGGCGTCGATGTCGCCCGCCGCCCAGAAGTCGCGCTCATAGGCGTCGGACAGGCGGTTGATGCGGCGCAGGCGGACGGCGTGGGTGAAGATGATCGCCCACGTCCAGATGCTCGCCGCGAGCAGCCCGAACATGACGATCTTGACGACGATGTCGGCGTGCAGGAACAAGGTCAGGGGCGACATCATGTCGCTGCTGGCGGTGACTTCGGGCATCAAACCTCGCTCTTCAATTTGGTCTCGAACCGCTCGACCCACGCCTTCGGCTGGCGCTTCGGCCGGCCGTCGAGGGTGAGGAAAGCGGCGGTCACCCGCGCGTCGGTCAATGGTCGGTCGGCACGCATGACCCGTTGATGAATGACGACCGAGGCGGCGCGCACCGCCTGCACTTCGGAGACGATGACGAGGTCGTCGCCAAGCCGGGCCGGGGCGAGGTAGCGGATGGCGACCTCGGCGACCGCATAGACGCCCTCACCGCGCTCCATCGCGGCGCGCTGATCGACCCCGACGGCGCGCAGGAAATCCGAGCGGGCGCGCTCCATATATTTGAGATAATTGGCGTAATAGACGATGCCGGCGGTGTCGGTATCCTCGAAATAGACGGTCAGCGCGAAACGGTGCTGCGACCCGGCGAAGCCGCCGCGGTAGGGTGTGTCGAGGGGTGAAACCGTCATCGCCCTTGCCTTAACCATCCCGGGACTCGCCCCGCAACCCCGTCGCGGCAAAGCGACGCTTGACAGCGATGTAACCTTGGGGTTACTTGTAACCTATACGTTACACAGGGGAGGGTTTCATGGCTGCGTTGAGTGCATCGGATCAGGCCGACCGGCTAAGCCGCCGGCGGGCGCGGATGCTGCCGCTGCTGGCCATCATCTACATCAGCCAGCAGGCGAGCTATTTCGCGTCGAGCCCGGGCGACCGCGCGGTCGACCATGTCAAGGTTGGCGCCTGGGTGCTGCTGTCGCTGGTGCTGCTCGCCGCGCTGACGACCAAGGGCTTCTGGCTGCGCAGCCGCGAAGTCCGCGACATGATCGACGACGAGACCACCCGCGCCCACCGCGGCGACGCGTTGGGCTGGGGCTTCGTGATGGCCATCCTGACCGCGATCGCGCTGTATTTTGTGGCGATGTTCGAACCGCTGACCGCGCGCGAGGCGATCCACGCCATCGTCTCGCTCGGGCTGGCGGCGGCGTTGGTCCGGTTCGGGCTGCTCGAGCGCCGCGCTCACCGCGATGCCTGAACGGCTGGCCAACCGGCTGAAGGACAAGCGCGCCGAGCTGGGCTTGACGCAAGGCCAGCTGGCGGAGCGGGTTGGGGTGACGCGCAAGACCGTCAATACGGTCGAGAACGGCGTGTTCACCCCGTCGGCCTTGCTCGCGCTGAAGCTGGCGCGGGCGCTGGAGGAGCCGGTCGAGCGACTGTTCTGGCTGGCGCCGGACTAAGCGCGGCGACGCGGCGCAGGAGGTCGCCCATCGGGGCGCTCAAATCGCTCAGATGCATCCCCCAGCCGGGCAGGAAGAAGCCCATCGCGCCGACTTCGCCGCCGACCCGGTCGGTGCGGCGGTCGGCGGGGTCGGCATTGGTGCGGATCGACAGATAGCCGCGCGGGCCGTCGTTGACGCAGCGCGCCGAGACCAGGCCGGGGGTCTCGACGAAGCCGGTCGGCGGCGGGCCTTCGCTCGACCACTCGATCGGGCCGCCGGGGACGGGCAGGCCGGAGTGGGCATGCCACACGCTGTCGAGCGCGACCCAGCCAGTGGCGCCGGGCCGCCCGGGGTTGGTGCAGCCGACGGTCATGCCGGGCTGATCGGCATAACCGAACAAGGCGCCGGGCGGCGGCGGGTTGTTCTCGCGATAGCTGGTCCAGCTGAGGACGCAGCCGGTGTCGTCGGGCGAGCCGCACAACGGGGTCGATTTGAAGCTGCCGCCGACGCGCTTGCCGACCGGCACCAGCACGTCGAAGCCGGGGATGATCGCGAGCTTCATCCGCGCCGCCACCGGTCTGCCCTCGATTTCACGCCGGATCAGCTCGATCAGCAGCGCCGAGCCCTGGCTGTGGCCGATGAGGACGAATGGGCGGCCGCGATTGTCGTTGGCGAGGTAATGGCGCCACGCCGCGGCGACGTCCGAGTAGGCAATCATCGCCGGCACACTGATGTCGCCGCCGGTGGCCGCGGTGGCGACCGCCGCCATGGTCATCTGGCGATAGAGCGGGGCGAACGGGCGGCACAGGCCGGCGAAGCGGACGAACTGCGCCTGGACCGCGAACTTCTCTTCCCCCGCGTCGGGGACGAGGTCGCTGTTCAGCCCCTGGTCGTGGCTGACCGTCGGGTAGACGTAGAAGCAATCGACCGCCGGGTCGGCGAGGCGCGGGGCGGGGACCTTGGCGCCATAGCCGGCGGGCAGCAGCGCCGTGACCAACGGCTGGCGGGCGCAGACGTCGTCGCGGCCGGGGCGGCACAGCCAGTTGGCGGGCCTGGTGTAGTCGGTTGGCGCGGGGGACTGTGGTTGTGCCTGCGCGGGGGTGGCGGTGACCGCCAACAGGATGGATGCTGAAACGAGTTCAGCATGACGGCTGAGCGAGGAACGCATTACTTGTCTCCGTCTCCGGCGTCGAACAGGCCGGTCTGCGCCCCGGCCGGCGGGTTGAGGCCGAGGTGCCCCCAGCCGCGGCCGTTGAGGCAGCGCCCGCGTGCGGTGCGGGCGATGAGGCCCAGCTGAATGAGGTACGGCTCGACGACATCCTCGATCGTGTCGCGCGGTTCGCTGAGGCCGGCGGCGAGCGTCTCGATGCCGACCGGGCCGCCGTTGTAGAGGTCGGCGATCATCGTCAGGTAACGGCGGTCCATGGCGTCGAGGCCGAGGCCGTCGATCTCCAGCCGATCGAGCGCGCGGTCGGCAACCTGGGCGTCGATCGTGTCGGCCCCGGCGGCATGGGCGAAATCGCGCACCCGGCGAAGCAGCCGCCCGGCGATGCGCGGGGTGCCGCGCGAGCGCCGGGCGATCTCATGCTCGCCCTCCGCCGTGGTCGGCGCCGACAGCAGCCGCGCGGCGCGGCGGACGACCTGCTCAAGCTCGGCGACCGTATAGAAATTGAGGCGGATGGGGATGCCGAAGCGGTCGCGCAGCGGGGTTGTGAGGAGGCCCTGGCGGGTGGTCGCGCCGACCAGGGTGAACTTGGGCAGATCGATGCGGACCGAGCGGGCCGACGGACCTTCGCCGATCATCAGGTCCAATGCGCGATCCTCCATCGCCGGGTAGAGCACTTCCTCGACCGCGGGGTTGAGGCGGTGGATCTCGTCGATGAACAGGACGTCGCCGTCCTCGAGGTTGGTGAGCAAAGCCGCGAGGTCGCCCGACTTGGCGATGACCGGCCCGCTGGTGGCGCGGAAGCCGACGCCCATTTCGCGCGCCAAAATCGCCGCCAGCGTGGTCTTGCCGAGGCCGGGCGGGCCGAAGAACAGGACATGGTCCAGGGGTTCGCCTCGGGCCTTGGCGGCGTTGACGAAGATGCGGAGGTTTTCGCGTGCGCCCTGCTGGCCGACGAATTCGTCGAGCGTCTTCGGGCGGAGCGCCGAGTCGGCGTCCTCCGCGGTGCGCTCGGGCGTGGTCAGGCGGGCGGGGTCAGTAGACATTTGAAGGTCGAATCTTCCCAATGTTCGCAGAGATGGGGAGATTTGCCGGTGAGCAACGGACGTCGCACACGGCGCGATGACAAATGGCGGCGACGATCATTCGCTCATGATGCACAAACGATCGGCTGTAGGACAGCGATTTGAACGGAGCGTCGCAGCGGTGCATGGTCCGGCGGAAAGGAATTCGCGATGCCCAGATGGACGACCGGCGACGAGGCGGTGCGGCGGGCCTCGGAAGATGCCGAGATCGCCGCGGTCCTTGAGCAGTCCAACCGGGCTATGGCCGCAATCACCTCGCGCGACGTGGCGCTGTTTGCTGCACTCCAGGCGCCCGAGCTGCGGGTCAACAGCCCGATCAACAGGGTGCTGACCGGCGACCAGGCGACGCAAGGGATGGCGGCCGGGATGATCGACTACGAAACCTTCGAGCGGACCATCGACTATGTCGGCAAGGTGCCTGGCGGGCTGGTGGTGGTGATGGGCGACGAAACGTTCGTGCCGCGCGGGCGGGCGGCGAACGCCGGCAAGCGGGTGCAGCGGCGATTCACCGACGTGTGGCGCATGGTCGAGGGCGACTGGAAACTGGCGATCAGGCAGGCCACGGTGATCGGGGTGGGTGAGGTCGAGGATCGCGAGGCGACTTGAAAAACGGTTTCATGTCTCAGCCGAGCGGCTCGTCATCAGGCGGCGGCGCGTCGAACAGCAGGCGGGCGGCGAGCGCCCCGGCGAGGGCGCCGGCGACCTGACAGGCGATGAACCAGGGCGCGTCGGCGATGGCGATGCCGGAGAAGCTGTCGGTCAGGCTGCGCGCCAGCGTGATCGCCGGATTGGCGAAGCTGGTCGAGGCGGCGAACCAGTACGCCGCGACGATGTACAAGGCGACGACGCCGCCGGCCTCGGCGGGCGGGCGGCCCGAGACGCCGAACACCGCCAGCACCAGGCCGAAGGTGGCGATCCCCTCGGCCAGCCACTGGCCGGGGCCGGTACGGGCGTGGGCTGACCACTGCAGCAGCGGCAGGTCGAACATCGCATGGGTGGCGACGACCGCGAGCAAGCCGCCGACGAGCTGGGCGAGGATGTAGGGCGCGAGATCGCGGACGGACAGGCGGCCGCGCACGGCGAGCGCGAGGCTCACGGCCGGATTGAAATGCGCGCCCGAGAGGGGGGCGAGCAAAGCGATCAGGACGAACAAGATGGCGCCGGTGGCGACCGAATTGGCGAGCAACGCAACGGCGACATTCCCGCCGGCCAGCCGCTCGGCCATGATCCCCGATCCGATGACGGCGGCGAACAGGAAGAAGCTGCCGAGGGCCTCGGCCGAGAGGCGGCGGAGGAGGGTCATTTGCGTTCCGATGGGATCTGACGTGTCGAACTTTGGAGTTCTGCTGCTCGCCGCCTAAGCAGGTCGATCCTCTGCAAGAAATTCTCGCATTCATTCTGCCCGAACGAAGGTCCAAACAGCGCGGCCGGGCCTGAACCCGCCCGAAGAGTGATGAGCTGGGTAGTCAGCTGTAGACTTGCGAATACAGTTTCGTCCGATCCTCCGGGCAGAAAATTCAACGTCTTTTTCGTCCTGTTATGCTTCACGCTGACGTCGTGAAGTTCAAGGTATGAGAAGCGCCTTGTGCCAATGCAAAAATGATCTCCGTATAGTCGTAAAGAACTAGCTGGCCGCAAGCGGAGCCAAGCGATTGCATTTCTCACAACGAGAAACCCGTAAAGGATAAATGCTAAAGATATTCCTAGTGCAGCCCAATATTGCTCGGACCATCCATACCAAGCAAATACAGCGCCGATTAAGCTGATAACTATTCCGAATAATAGCGAGAATGCGCCAGAGCTCATTTTTTTGCCCCGCACCAATTTTTTGCGTTGCGTTAGCCGTGGTCGGCGATCGGGCCGCATCGTGGTTTCGGGTAATTCGCTTTTTTTTTGACGCGGGAAGGGTGATGCCGGCGCTCACTTGCCTTTGCCATCCTTGGGCATTAGAGTTTCATAATCTGGCACGGCGCTTTTGCCCCTTGTCGGACGGTAATTACACCGCTCGGACCGCGTTTTGCGCCGCTCGAGCAAGTAACTCACATTAACCGTCAATAGCCTCGGGTCCGTGCCCGTTGGCCGGAGTGAGTTATGAAACCCTATATCAAACTTAAGCTGTCTGGCGACGTTCTCGGTGCACTTGCGCTTATTCTCGCTGTGCTGGATTTGCTTCGCTAATTTGGCGCCTGCATTCATTTCGCCGCTTTCCGCAGTGCCAGTCGGACGAGGGCGTCGAGGGTGGCGGTGTCGCCGAGGTCTTCGACCGCCGCCGCCACGGCGGCGCTGGCTTCGGCGGGTTTGAAGCCCAAATTGGCGAGGGCGGAGAGGGCGTCGTGGGCCGGGCCGGTCTTTGCGGGGGCAGCGCCGGCGGTGGCAGCGAGGGCCGGGCTGCCGAGCTTGCCGGCGAGTTCGTTGACGATGCGCTGGGCGAGTTTCGGGCCGACGCCGTTGGCGCGGGCGACCATCGCCTTGTCGCCGCGCGACACGGCGGCGGCCAATTCGGCCGGGTCGAGCACCGACAAGATGGCGAGTGCGACGCGGCCGCCGACGCCCTGGACGCTGGTCAGGGCGCGGAAGCTTTCGCGCTCGCCGGCGGTGGCGAAGGCGAACAGGGTCATCGAATCCTCGCGCACCTGCATTTCGGTCAGGAGGAGGACGGCGGCGCCGACCGGGCCGATGGCGTCGAGGGTGCGAGCGCTGGCGAGGACCAGATAGCCGACCCCTGCGACATCGACGATGGCATGGTCGGCGGCGGTTTCGGCGAGGGTTCCGGTCAATCTTGCAATCAATTTCCCGACCCCGTTCGCCCTGAGCTAGTCGAAGGGCTGCCCTGCTTGAAGCCACCATAGAGAAGGACAGGGCTTCGACAAGCTCAGCCCGAACGGTTTGGGATCAGACCATCCTGCGTGCGCTGGCCAGATGGTGGGCGTGGGTGATGGCGACGGCGAGCGCGTCGGCGGCGTCGGGGCCGGAGATGGCGATGCCGGGGAGCAGCCGCTGGACCATGAAGTGGACCTGCGCTTTTTCGGCGGCGCCGGTGCCGACGACGGCTTTCTTGACCAGCCGCGCGGCATATTCGCCGACGTCGATGCCGGCGCGCGCGGCGAGCATCAGGCAGACCCCGCGGGCGTGGGCGAGCTTGAGGGTCGATTGCGGGTTCTTGTTGACGAACACTTCCTCGACCGCGGCCGAGTCGGGCGCGTGGTCGGCGAGGAGGGCTTCCAACTGCGCCGCGAGGTGCGACAGGCGCTTGGGCAGCAGCGCCTTGGGGTCGGTCTTGATCTGGCCGTTGGCGACATGGGTAAGCCGATTTCCTTCGGCGCGAATCAGCCCCCAGCCGGTGGTGCCAAGCCCGGGGTCGAGGCCGAGGATAAGGTTCAGCCCAAGTTCTCCAATATCTCGTCGCTGATGTCGTAATTGCCCCATACCTGCTGGACGTCGTCGTCGTCGTCGAGGGCGTCGATCAGCTTGAACAGGGTGGCGGCGTCGGCTTCGTTGACGTCGACCATGACCTGCGGCCGCCAGGCGAGCTTGGCGCCTTCGGCTTCGCCGAGCGCGGGCTCGAGCGCTTTCGCAACTTCGTGGAGCGCGCCGATGTCGGTCCAGATTTCGTGGCCGTCCTCGGACGAGGAGACGTCGTCAGCGCCGGCATCGAGCGCGGCGTCGAAGACTTTCTCGGCGTCGCCGGCGGTGGCCGGGTAATTGATCAGGCCCATGCGGTCGAAGGCGTGGCTGACGCTGCCCGAGGCGCCGAGATTGCCGCCGTTCTTCGAGACGATGGTGCGAACGTTGGTGGCGGTGCGGTTGCGGTTGTCGGTCAGGGCTTCGATGATCAGGCTGACGCCGCCCGGGCCGAAGCCTTCGTAGCGGATTTCCTCGTAGGTCTCGGCGTCGCCGCGCGCGGCCTTGTCGATCGAGCGCTGGATATTGTCCTTGGGCATCGACTGCGCCTTGGCGGCGTTGACCGCGGCGCGCAGGCGCGGGTTCATGTCGGGATCGGGCAGGCCCATCTTGGCCGCGACGGTGATTTCGCGGCTGAGCTTTGAAAACATGCCCGAGCGCTTCTTATCCTGCGCGCCCTTGCGGTGCATGATGTTTTTATATTTGGAATGGCCGGCCATGATGTCCCCACAAAGTGGTACTTTGCGGGGGCCCCTCGCGGAACCCCCTGATTGCTTCGCTTACGCCAGCCCGAGCGCGGTGCGATAGGTTTCGAGGAGGGCGTCCATTTCGTCGCGGGTATGCTTTTCCATGCGGCGGAGGCGGACGATGGCGCGCATCGTCTTGGTGTCGTAGCCGCTGCCCTTGGCTTCGGCATAGACGTCGCGGACATCGTCGGCGATGCCCTTCTTCTCTTCCTCGAGCCGCTCGATCCGTTCGATGAAAAGCCGCAGCTGATCGGCCGCGACATTGCCTTCGCTCATGTCATTTTCCCGCTAAAGTTCGAATCCGGTTGGATGCGGATGCGTCCCTAGGCGAGGCTGCGCCGCCGCTCAAGCAGGCTGAACAGGATTGGCCGGTTGAACCGATGGCGCGAGGGTTTATGGGGTCGGGCCAGGGCAAGGAGAATAGCGGGCCATGGCGATCATTCCGGGGATGCCCCCGCACGGACGCAAGGTGAAGATATTGGCCACGCTGGGCCCGGCGTCGTCCGATCCGGCGATGATCGAGCGGCTGATGCTGGCCGGGGCCGACGCCTTCCGCATCAACATGAGCCACGGCGAGCGGGGCGATAAAGCGCAATTGGTCGTGGCGATCCGCGCGCTCGAGAAAAAGCTTGGGCGGCCGACGACGATCCTGTTCGACCTCCAGGGGCCCAAGCTCAGGGTCGGCGATTTTGCCGGCGGCGAGGCGGTGCTGGAGGCCGCGCAGCGCTTCACCTTCGACATGGACGCGGCGCCGGGCGACTCCAGCCGGGTCGAGCTGCCCCACCCCGAACTGTTCGCCACGCTCAAGGTCGGCGACCGCTTGCTGATCGACGACGGCAAGGTGCGGTTGAAGGCGCTGAGCGTATCGCCGGAGCGGATCGAGGCCGAGGTGATGGTCGGCGGCACGGTCAGCAACCACAAGGGCGTCAACGTGCCCGACGTGGTGGTGCCGATCCCGGCGCTGACCGACAAGGACCGCGGCGACCTGGTGTTCGCGCTGGAGCAGGGCGCGGACTATATCGCACTGTCGTTCGTCCAGCGGCCCGAGGATGTCGCCGAAGCGCGCGCGCTGATCGGCGACAAGGCGGCGCTGCTGGCCAAGATCGAGAAGCCGCAGGCGATCGAGCGATTGCCCGAAATCCTTGAGCATGCCGACGCGTTGATGGTCGCGCGCGGCGACCTGGGCGTCGAATTGCCGCCCGAAGGGGTGCCGCCGCTGCAGAATCGCATCGTCGCCTTGGCGCGGCGGGCGGGCAAGCCGGTGGTGGTGGCGACGCAGATGCTTGAATCGATGATCGTCTCACCCACCCCGACGCGGGCCGAAGTGAGCGATGTCGCCAACGCCATCTATGACGGGGCCGACGCGGTGATGCTGTCGGCGGAGAGCGCGGCGGGCCATTATCCGGTCGAGGCGGTGACGATGATGGACCGCATCGCCAAGAGCGTCGAGGCCGACCCGATCTATGCCGCGCGGGTCCACTTCACCGAAACACCGACCGAAGCGACGACCGCCGATGCGCTGTCGGAAAGCGCGGCCAAGATCGCCAAGACGCTGAGCGTGCGGGCGATGGCCTGCTACACCTCGTCGGGGTCGACGGCGCGGCGGATCGTGCGCGAGCGGCCGCCGGTACCAACTTTGGTGATGACCGCCAGCCTGATGGTGGCGCGGCGGCTGGGGCTGCAATGGGGAGTCCACGCGGTCCATACCCGCGACGTCCATAGTTTCGAAGACATGGTCGGCAAGGCCAAACGGATGGCGCTGCGCCACGGGCTGGCCGCGGCCAACGAGCGGATGGTGGTGATGGCCGGGGTGCCGTTCGGCATGGCCGGATCAACCAACGTGCTGCACGTCGTGCGGATCGAGGGCAGCGAGCTCGATCGGCACCCGGGCTAAAGCGGCGTCACCGCGATCCGGTCATCTGTTCGCGTTCGGCGGTGGATTCGGCGCCGGCCTGTTCGAGCGGCGCACCATAATTCCACAGGGTCAGGCGCGGGCGCCCGTCCTGCTGGTTGAGCGGGTCGAAGTCGAACGACGAAATGCCGCAGTTGAGCACCTCGCCCAGCCGATTGAGCGCCAGTAATTCCTCCTCGGTCATTTCATCGAGGATGTAGCGCAGGCACATCACCACCACCTGATGCGCGATCAGCAGGACCCGCTTGCCGCCATATTGAAGGTTGATCGTGTTGAGCATCGAGCGGAGCCGAAGGATGACGTCGGCCCAGCTTTCGCCGCCGGGCGCGCGATGATAGAATTTGCCGAGCTTGGCGCGATGGGCGGCTTCCTCGGGAAACTTTTCGGCGATCCCGCGCGGGGTCAATCCGTCGAACACGCCGAATTCGCGCTCGCGCAGGCGCTCATCGAGGATCCACCGGCGCGAACCGCCGGCAAGGCCGCCAGCGTTGCAGATGGTTTCCGCCGTCTGGCGCGCCCGCACGTAAGGCGAGCTGATCAGGAGTTCGGGCCGCTCCTCGTCCGGCAGCCGGGCGAACCACGCGCCGACGGCCTCGGCCTGGAGATGACCGAGCGGCGACAGCGGGACATCGACATCGCGCATGGCAAGATCGATCGAGGTGGCGTTGCTGTCCTCGGCCTTGACGCGCGCGATATTGCCCTGGCTTTGGCCATGACGAACCAGCCAGAGGCGCTCGGGCCAGTGTTCGCGTTGCGGCATATGTCCTCCTGTCAGAGCTTGAAAGCATGAGCGCGGCGAAGGTTCACCGTCGGTTGACGCCAGCCCGGCGCGGGTTGAAAGAGCGGCGGCATAGCGAACAGGGACACGCATGGCGACGACGATCGAAGAGCTTGAGGCACGGCGCGCGGCGGCTCGGCTGGGCGGGGGCGAGAAACGTATCAAGGCGCAGCACGCCAAGGGGCGGCTGACCGCGCGCGAGCGCTTGAGCGTGCTGCTCGACACCGGCTCGTTCGAGGAAGTCGACATGTACGTCGAGCATAATTGCGTCGACTTCGGGATGGAGGAGCAGAAAATCCCGGGCGACGGGGTGGTCACCGGGTCGGGCACGATCAACGGCCGGCTGGTCTATGTGTTCGCGCAGGACTTCACGGTGTTCGGCGGCTCCCTGTCCGAACGGCACGCGCAGAAAATCTGCAAGGTGATGGACGCGGCGATGAAGGTCGGGGCGCCGGTCATCGGCCTCAATGATTCGGGCGGCGCGCGCATCCAGGAGGGGGTCGCCAGCCTTGGCGGCTATGCCGAGGTGTTCCAGCGCAACGTGCTGGCGTCGGGCGTGATCCCGCAATTGAGCCTGATCATGGGGCCGTGCGCGGGCGGCGCGGTCTACTCGCCGGCGATGACCGACTTCATCTTCATGGTGAAGGATTCAAGCTACATGTTCGTCACCGGGCCGGAAGTGGTCAAGACGGTGACCAACGAGGTGGTGACGCAGGAAGAGCTGGGCGGGGCGGTGACGCACACGACCAAGTCCGGCGTGGCCGACGTGGCGTTCGAAAATGACGTCGATGCGCTGCTGGCGACGCGCGAGTTCTTCGACTTCCTGCCGCTGAGCAACCGCCGCGACGTGCCCGAACGGCCGACCGACGACGCCTGGGACCGCATCGAGGAGAGCCTCGACACGCTCGTCCCGCCGAGCGCGGCGACGCCCTACGACATGCACGAATTGATCCGGAAAGTGGCCGACGAGGGCGACTTCTTCGAGCTCCAACCCAAGCATGCGGGGAATATCATCATCGGCTTCTGCCGGGTCGAGGGGCGGACGGTCGGCGTGGTCGCGAACCAGCCGATGGTGCTGGCCGGCTGCCTCGACATCAACGCGTCGAAGAAGGGCGCCAGGTTCGTGCGCTTCTGCGACGCGTTCGACATCCCGATCCTGACCTTGGTCGACGTGCCGGGGTTTTTGCCGGGGGTCGGGCAGGAGCATCACGGGATCATCAAGCATGGCGCCAAACTGCTGTTCGCTTATGCCGAAGCGACGGTGCCCAAGATCACGGTGATTACGCGCAAGGCGTATGGCGGGGCGTATGACGTGATGGCGTCGAAGCATCTGCGCGGCGACTTGAACTACGCCTGGCCGACCGCCGAGATCGCGGTGATGGGGGCCAAGGGCGCGGTCGAAATCATCTTCCGCGGGCAGACGCCGGAGGAACAGGCCGAACGCACGCGCGAATATGAGGAGCGCTTCGCCAACCCGTTCGTGGCGGCGAGCAAGGGCTTCATCGACGAGGTGATCATGCCGCATTCGACGCGGAGAAGGGTGGCGCTGGGGCTGCGCAAATTACGCGACAAGCAATTGGAAAATCCGTGGAAGAAGCATGACAATATTCCGCTGTGAGGGGGCATAGAAATGTCGAGCGCAGAGGTACTTCAGGCAGGCCGCGCAACGCGCGAACCTTCAAATCTTGATGTGATTGGCGCCTATTCGCCTTCGGATCATCTTGAGTTGTTCTACGTCGGAAATACGGCGAACGAGAAAATTTACGTCTTGGCTTCTTCGCGTCGAAACTCGAATATCATTGCTATGATGGGCGGCCACATTCGCGCGCTTGGCAATGCGCGACACTGGAAACCTGTGTCGCCCATCGAACGAGGCAGCGCTCTTTCACAAGCGATAAAAGACCGCCTTCCAGGCGTAATATGGCTCAGGCCCAGCTGCGTTATCGCGCGCGATAAAGTGTTCTACGATCGGAAATCTAAGTCGAAGGCTGAACGATGAAACTCGGACGCTTGAACCACGTCGGCGTTGCGACGCCTTCGATCGAGCAATCGGTCGCTACGTACCGCGCGACGATGGGGGCGAAGCCTGCTGGCGATGCCTTCGACCTTCCCGCGCAGGGGGTGCGGGTTTGTTTTGTGGATGCGCCGAACTGCCAGATCGAGCTGATCGAGCCGCTTGGGGAAGACTCGCCGATTGCGCGCTTCCTCGAGAAGAACCCGATGGGCGGACAGCATCATCTGTGTTTCGAGGTCGCGGACATCGCGGCTGCGCGGGACTGGTATGAGGGCAAGGGGGTGCGGGTGCTGGGGCCGACGCGGATCGGGGCGCATGGGACGCCGATCTTCTTCCTCCACCCCAAGGACATGGGCGGGGTGCTGACCGAAATCATGGAATCGCCGAAGCAAGCGCATTAAGATTTCCACACGAAGGCACGAAGGCAAGGGAAAGGCACGAAGAGTGAGTCTCGTGCTGCTTCGTGGCTTGTCTTCTTCTTCTTCTTCGTGCCTTCGTGTGATTGGATAGCCGGCTGTCGCCGGAAGGGAGTCGCCGATGTCCGCGCACACCGCCACCGTTCGCTGGTCCGCATCACCGGGCGAGGAATTCGCCAGGGGGCAATATAGCCGCGCGCATGAGTGGCGGTTCGATGGCGGAGCGGTGGTGGCGGCTTCGGCGAGTCCGTTGGTGGTGCCGGCGCCGTGGTCGGACGCGGGGGCGGTCGATCCGGAGGAAGCGTTCGTGGCCAGCCTGGCTGCTTGCCACATGCTGTTCTTCCTCGATTTCGCGCGGCGATCCGGCGCGGTGGTGACGGCTTACGAGGATGCCGCCGAGGGGGCGATGGCCAAGGGCGACGACGGACGGGTGCGGATTACGCGTGTGACGCTGCGGCCGAAGATCGCATGGGGCGGCGACGCGCCCGACGCGGCGGCGCTGGCGGCGCTGCATGACAAGGCGCACCACGCCTGCTTCATTGCCAATTCGGTGACCTGCGAGGTGGTCATCGAGGGGCGCTGAAGGTTTGGCTTTGACGGCGTGCGGCGCTAGGGCCGTGAACATGACCGACAAGCCGACGATCGACCAATGGAATGCGCTGGCGGCGAAGGAGGCCAAAGGGGCCGACTTGTCGCGCGGGACGCCCGAAGGGATCGCCCTCAAGACCGTCTATGGCCCCGAGGACGTGGCCGGGATCGACAGCGGTTACCCGGGCGTCGCGCCCTACACGCGCGGGCCTTATGCCACGATGTACGCGGGCAGGCCGTGGACGATCCGGCAATATGCGGGTTTCTCGACCGCCGAGGAGAGCAACGCTTTCTACCGCCGCAATCTCGCCGCGGGGCAGAAGGGGCTGAGCGTCGCGTTCGATCTGGCGACGCACCGGGGGTACGACAGCGACCACCCGCGCGTCACCGGCGACGTCGGCAAGGCGGGGGTGGCTATCGACAGCGTCGAGGACATGAAATTGCTGTTCGACGGCATTCCCTTGGGCGAAATGTCGGTCAGCATGACGATGAACGGCGCGGTGCTGCCGGTGCTGGCGTTCTACATCGTCGCCGGGGAGGAGCAGGGGGTTTCGCGCAGCGCGCTGTCGGGGACGATCCAGAACGACATTCTGAAAGAGTTCGCGGTCCGCAATACGTATATTTACCCGCCCGAACCGTCGATGCGGATCGTCGCCGACATCATCGCTTTCACGTCGCGCGAAATGCCCAA
>JBDSRV010000002.1:0-37955 GCA_039929125.1 Sphingomicrobium sp. | reverse complement strand
CGACCCTCCTCAATGCGCTTAAGACTCGCGACAAGCGTTTCGGCCTTCAAACCATGTGCGAAGGCGGAGGCATCGCCAACGTCACAATCGTCGAGCGTTTGTGAGGGAAATCTGGCGGAGACGGAGGGATTCGAACCCTCGGTAGGAGTAAACCCCCTACGGCGGTTTAGCAAACCGCTGGTTTCAGCCACTCACCCACGTCTCCGGCTGCGGCAGGGGCGGGCTGTAGCGAACGGGCGGGGCGGGTTCAACACCCATGGCGCGCAACAAAATCGTGACTTATGGTTTCAACGGTGAAACGATCGATCTTGCGATGCCGCTGCGCGGTGTCCGGTATGCGTCTTGCAGATTGGATTTCCCAGTGACCCATACCACGGCCAGCGGCATCGAAGCCGCCGATTTCGGCGCCAACCGATTGCTCGCGACCTTCCCGGAGGATCTTCGCCAGCGGGTCATCAAAGGCGGCGAGGCGGTGTGGCTCGAGCAAGGCAGCCGCGTCTTCGATCGGGGGGAAAATATCACCCGCTCAATCTTCCCGCTCGGCTCGACGACGGTGTCGCTGAACGCCCAGATCGAAGGCGGCCGATCGATCGAAGCGGCGTCAATCGGCAGCGAAGGCGCGATCGGCGGGATCGTCAGCTGTGGCAACGCCCCGGCCTTCTCCCGCGCTGACGTGATTTCGCCCGGGCGGGCGCTCGCGGTGCCGATGGCCTATCTTGAGGAGGCCAAAGCGGAGTCGGGCCATTTG
The DNA here is from genome assembly GCA_039929125.1 of Sphingomicrobium sp. GTDB lineage: Bacteria > Pseudomonadota > Alphaproteobacteria > Sphingomonadales > Sphingomonadaceae > Sphingomicrobium. Next base: position 37,207 of record JBDSRV010000002.1, on the reverse strand, counting down.
CGCAACCTGTTCTGCCGCTATTCGGACTATTTGCTGGCGCAGATCATGCAATCGGTGGCGTGCAATGCGTTCCACCCGATCGAGGCGCGCGCGGCACGCTGGCTGCTGACCGCGCAGGATCGCGCCGGGCCGCGGCTGCAACTGACCCAGGACGCCCTGGCCCAGATGCTCGGCGTGCAGCGGACGACGATCAACGCCGTCGCCCGCCAGCTTCAGGACGAGGGACTGGTGACGGTTCGCCGCGGGGTCATCGAAATCCTCAGCCGCGAAGGGCTGATGGCGCGCAGCTGCAGCTGCCACGACGCGGTCGAGCGCTTCTTCGGCAGCATGATCGGCGAAGGCGGGACCGGCGGCAGCGTCGGCTGCAACTGACACCGACCTAATTGTTGGTGATGTTCGACTTCGACTTGATGATCGCGCTCGCGGCGCTGGCGCAAACCCCGGGCGGCAGGCCGTTGAGGCGGGTCGCCGTCCAATCGTCGAGTGCCATGGTCTTGCCGCCCTCCATCTTCTTGACGTCATAGGTCGGGCGGGCGGCGCTCAGGCCTGGCGAGGCGGGGCCCCATTCCTTGGTGATCGTGATCGACCCGTGCTGGCGCTTGCCGGTCGGCATGCCGGTGGCACTGTCGCGGGGACGGACAAAGGCGCCGGTCACCGCACCGTCGGCGCATACCAGCTTGAGCAGCGCTGTATCCGAGTGGCCGTCGCCGTCGAGGTCGCCAGTGGTGACGTCGAGGTAGGCGGTCGAGGTCGCCGCGTCCCACGCCTGTTGCTGAACGGTAAAAGCGACGGGCGAGCCCGTCAGCATGAGGAGGAAAATCGGAACGATCATGGCCCTGCTCCTTGCCCTTGAGGCGGCGGGAGAATGCGCCTCGCAGCGCCCCGGCGCAAGACGTCAGGCGGCAAGGCACCAGCCGAGGCGCTGCCCGGCGAGAAACGGCACGAGCTGCGCGCCGGGTTCGCCGATCGTCGCGGGGACGTCAGTGGCGCGCCGTTCGAGGGTCACCCGCTCATCGTTCGGGGCGAGGCCGTAGAAGGCCGGGCCGTTGAGGCTGGCGAACGCTTCCAGGCGGTCGAGCGCATCGTTCTCGTCGAACACGGTGGCGTAAGCTTCCAGGGCGAAGGGGGCGTTGAAGATGCCCGCGCAGCCGCAGCTCGATTGCTTGGCCGCGACCTCGTGCGGGGCGCTGTCGGTGCCGAGGAAGAATTTGGGCGATCCCGACGTCGCCGCCCGGCGCACGGCGAGGCGATGGGCCTCGCGCTTGACCACCGGCAGGCAGTAAGCGTGGGGGCGAAGGCCGCCGTCGAACAAGGCGTTGCGGTTGAGCATGAGGTGCTGCGGGGTGATGGTCGCGGCGAGATTGGGGAAGACCGCGGCGATGACAAGATCGACCGCGTCGCGGGTCGTGACATGTTCGAGGACGACCTTAAGCTCGGGGAAATCCGCAAGCAGTTTCAACAGGATCGTGTCGATGAACACGGCTTCGCGGTCGAACACGTCGACGGCGGGGTCGGTCACCTCGCCGTGCACCAGCAACGGCATCCCGATCGCCTGCATCCGCTCGAGCGCGAGATACAGCTTGCGGATGTCGGTGACGCCCGAAGCGCTGTTGGTGGTCGCACCGGCCGGGTAGAGCTTGGCCGCCACCCACACCCCCTCCGCATGGCCGCGTGCCAGCTCGTCGGGGTCGGCCTCGTCGGTCAGATAAGCGGTCATCAGCGGGGTGAAATTCGGGCCGGCGGCGGCACGGATGCGGTCGCGATAGGCGGCGGCCTGTTGGACCCGGGTCACCGGCGGGGCAAGGTTGGGCATGACGATCGCCCGGGCGAACTGCCGCGCAGTATAGGGCGCGACCTGAGCCAGCATCGCCCCGTCGCGGAGGTGGACGTGCCAGTCGTCGGGGCGGCGGATGGTGATTGTATCGACAGCCAAGCAAAAGCTCCGTTCGTCCCGAGCGAAGTCGAGGGACGCCACCCGCGCGGCCGTGTCTCGACTTCGCTCGACACGAACGGGTTTGTTTTGGCGCGCAAGCCCCCTACCTCAGCGTTATGCCCGAAACCACCCTCTCCGACCGCGCCGTCCTCCGCCTCTCGGGCGAGGACGTTCGCGGGTTCCTGCAGGGGCTGGTGACGAGCGACGTCATGGGCGCGCTGCCGGTGTGGGCCGGACTGCTCACCCCGCAGGGCAAGACCCTGTTCGATTTCCTGGTGTGGGCGGATGTCGAGGACTTGCTGATCGATTGCGAGGCGGACGCGGCCGACGACCTCATCAAGCGGCTGGCGATCTACCGGCTGCGGCGGCCGATCACGATCGCGCCCGACGAGGCATTGGCGGTGCATTGGTCGGCGGAGGGCGACGACGGCGTCGCCGATCCGCGGCTGACGGCGCTCGGGCGGCGGTGGATTGCCCCGCCGTCGGCGCCGGCGCCCGGCTGGACCGAACACCGCCTGCGGCTCGGCGTCGCCGAGGGCCGGGCCGAGCTTGGCGATCTGCTGTGGCTCGAATGCAATGCCGCCGAATTGAACGGCGTGAGCTTCACCAAGGGCTGCTTCGTCGGCCAGGAGAATACCGCGCGGATGAACTGGCGGGCCAAGGTCAACCGGCGGCTGCTGGTGGTTGAAAGCGATGGCGGGGATCGCGTGCGCGTGGCGTATCCGGAATTGGGGCTGAGCCTGGTCCATGCGCGGGTCAACGCGTTGCCGGCGGGGGCGATTATGCCGGATTGGTTGAGTGCGGCGCTGGGGTGAGTGCCGCGGCGAGGAGCTAGGAGCTGCGCAGCTCTTGGCTTCCCATCGGCCCTGGCCGTTTAAATGATCGATTGATTTTGCCACAGCTCGTCAGGCCGCCAATGGCTGGCGTCCGCCCGAAGCGGCAATTTGCCGCTCACTTTATTCCGCTACTTGAACCAGCAGAGCTGCTCAGTTGTCGCGAGAAGGGTTCCCTGCCTGCTCCAAAGGCGCGATCGAGAGCCGACTAGCGAGTGTTCGATTCGAGTGCCCTCCGCTTCACTCAGGACGTAGTCGTCGCCAACGGCGGCGAGCTCTTCGGGTGAAGCAAGGAAGTAGGTCGACATCGTGAGCGTCGACGAAGGCCGAGGCCCCTCGCTAATGTGAAACACGCGGGGCGCGTAAACGTCTGACAGATAAGCGAGCTGGACGGCGTCGATGTGCCTTCCGGAATTTTCCCGAGCCCAAGTCATAGACTGGAGGTCTGCACGGTTGAAAGGCGGGTGCCCGTAGAAAGCACGCGTTTCGGTTCGGCGGCCGAACGCACCGGGGGGATTGGAAGCCGACAGTTCATCGGGAGATGAAGCGGCAGGGACGCGAAAATCCATCGCGCTTTGCGAAGGCCGACGCAGAGCCACGACGACCGAAGCGCTCGCGAGGAGTTCCGTGCCTTGGCCACGATAAAGATCCGCCCGCCAGTGCGATAGCGACTTGCTCTCACCAAGCCTGGTTGGCCTGATGAGCAGACTTTCTCCGGGAAGCACGCGCGTCACGAAATTCACCGTCAATGCCGACGCGCTGCCCGCGCATTCAGGATGATCGAGGACGGCCTTGAGCATGAGTGCCGCGGTCCACCCGCCGAACATTCCGGTGTTTGCCTCATAGGCCGGGTCCGCGACGGCAATTCGCGCATCACCCATAGTTCGCATTGCTAAGGATTGCTCGAGCTTTGACGCCTGTGTCCGCAGCGTTTGTTCGATTTCTGTCACGGGAGCTTTATATTCGAGAAATTGCTTGTCGGACAGCGCGCAATGTCCGCTTTTCACCCCGAGCGGACGTTCGGTGGGCCGAGCGGACGGGGAGATCGACCTCGCGATCGTGAGCGCCTGGGCCCGGGCCATCGGGCCGCAGCGCGTGGTACTTCGCTGGGCCCGCTATGATCTCGTCAACCTAGGGATTGCCAGCGTGGACGGTCGCGCTCGGCAGGATGCGATACGCGCGGGGGCCAACTACGATCTCCCCCACACGAACAAGCTGGTGAACTTGCACGTCGAATATGCCCGCAACGCTGTTCGCGGGCCGTCCGCCATCGTCGCCGGCCGAAATCCGGCAGACGAGTTCAGCGTCGAATTGCGCGCAAGCCTCCAGCGCTACCTTCGCCACTGAAAGTCACCCACGATCTGCAGCACGCTGAGTCCACGCCTTAGCACTGAGGCCAACTAACGCTTTCCACCCGAAGCCGATGAGGGCCCGCGACCTTCGCCCGGCGCACAAAACCGCTCGCAATGTAGGATTTCACCTGCTTTGCTCGGCCCGGCTCTTTCGCAATCGTCGGGCCGGTTCTTTCGCATCGTCGGGCAGCGTGGCTGGAATCGTGGGAAACGCCTAAAGTTACACCAAATGGTCATTTTCTCCATGACTTTTGCGACGTTAAGGGCGGGTAATCCTCCCCGGAACGGGGAGCATACTACGCCGGGCGGCCGCGCTTCCCGGACATCCGCACCAGAGCGACCACGCCGATCCCGACCCAGATGACGTTGAGGGCGGCCGAGGGCCAGGCGTGGTTCCAGCCCGAGTTGGCGATGAAGCCGGCGGCGCCGACGACGTTGAGCCATTGGTAGGCCGGGCTCTTGCCGTCGAGCCTGCCGGCGGTGAGCAGGGCATAAGCGGCGAGGATGAAGGTGGCGCCGGTCCAGCCGGCAACCGCCATCGCCAGGTCGAGGGTCATGCCGCGAGGTTTCGAAGCACGTATTGGAGGATGCCGCCGGCGCGGAAATATTCGAGTTCGTTGTAGGTGTCGATGCGGCAGCGGGCGGTGATCGTGCGGGCGGTGCCGTCGGCGTTGGTGACGTGGACCTCGATGTCCTGGCGCGGCTCGATCGCGGCGACGTTGAGAATCGAGAAGGTCTCGCCGCCGTCGAGGCCCAAAGTGTTGGCGCCCTCCCCGTCGGGGAATTGCAGCGGCAGCACGCCCATGCCGACGAGGTTCGAGCGGTGGATGCGCTCGAAGCTCTCGGCGATGACCGCGCGGACGCCGAGCAATAGGGTGCCCTTGGCCGCCCAGTCGCGCGACGAGCCGGTGCCATATTCCTTGCCCGCGAGGACGACCAGCGGGGTGCCGTCGGCCTGGTAGTGCATCGCCGCGTCGTAGATCGCCTGCTGCTCGCCGGTCGGCGCGTAGCGGGTGTAGCCGCCCTCGACGCCGGGCAGCATCTTGTTGCGGATGCGGATGTTGGCGAAGGTGCCGCGCATCATCACGTCATGGTTGCCGCGGCGCGCGCCATAGCTGTTGAATTCGGCGCGGCTGACCTGATGGTCATTGAGGAAGCGGCCGGCCGGGCTGTCTGGCTTGATCGCCCCGGCCGGCGAGATGTGGTCGGTGGTGATCGAATCGCCGAACACGGCGAGGGCGCGGGCTGCGGTTATGTCGGTCAGCGGCTTGGGCGTCATCGTCATGCCGGTGAAGTATGGCGGGTTGGCGATATAGGTCGAACCGGCCGGCCAGGCGTAGGTGTCGCCGCCGGTGACCTCGATCGCGCGCCAGCGGTCGTCGCCATGATAGACGTCGGCGTAGCGGGCGCGGAACATGTCGGAGTGGACATGGCGGTCGATCAGCGTGCGGACCTCATCGTTGGTCGGCCAGATGTCCTTCAAATAGACGTCCTGGCCGTCCTTGCCCTGGCCGATCGGGTCATTGTTCATGTCGGAGCGGACGGTGCCCTTGAGCGCATAAGCGACGACCAGCGGCGGCGAGGCGAGGTAGTTGGCGCGGCAATCGGGCGACACGCGGCCTTCGAAATTGCGGTTGCCCGAGAGCACCGAGGCGGCGACCAGATCATGCTCGGCGATGGCGGCGCTGAATTCGGGCGCGAGCGGGCCGCTATTGCCGATGCAGGTTGTGCAGCCGTAGCCGACGAGGTTGAAGCCGATGGCGTTCAAGTCTTCGGTCAGGCCGCTGGCGTCGAGGTAATCAGTGACGACCTTGCTGCCCGGCGCCAGGCTGGTCTTGACCCACGGCTTGCTGTCGAGGCCGAGCGCGCGGGCCTTGCGCGCGACGAGGCCGGCGGCGATCAATACCGACGGGTTGGAGGTGTTGGTGCAGCTGGTGATGGCGGCGATCATGACGTCGCCGTGGCCGATGGTGAAATCCCTGCCGTCCAGCGGCACGCGCTCGCCGCCGTCCTTCTTGTAGGTGGCGTCGAGCTCGGTGTTGAACTGATCGTCGACCTCGCTCAGCAGCACCTTGTCCTGCGGCCGCTTGGGGCCGGCGAGTGACGGCTGGACGCCCGCCATCTCGAGCTCCAGCGTGTCGGTGAACAAAGGCTCGGGCGCGGCGGCGTCGCGCCACATGCCCTGGGCCTTGGCATAAGCGCGGACGAGCGCGATGCGGTCGGCGTCGCGGCCGGTCAGCGTGAGATAGTCGATGGTCCGCTCATCGATCGGGAAGAAGCCGCAGGTCGCGCCATATTCGGGCGCCATGTTGGCGATCGTCGCGCGGTCGGCGAGGCTCAAGGCATCGAGCCCGGGGCCGAAGAATTCGACGAACCGCCCGACGACGCCCTTGGCGCGCAGCATCTGGGTGACGGTCAGCACGAGGTCGGTGGCGGTGATGCCTTCGCGCAGCTCGCCCGACAGGCGGAAGCCGACGACTTCGGGGATCAGCATGGAGACCGGCTGGCCGAGCATCGCCGCCTCCGCCTCGATCCCGCCGACGCCCCAGCCGAGCACGCCGAGGCCGTTGACCATGGTAGTGTGGCTGTCGGTGCCGACCAACGCGTCGGGATAGGCGACCTCGACGCCATCCTGGTCGGGGGCGTTCCATACCGTCTGGGCGATATGCTCCAAATTGACCTGGTGGCAGATGCCGGTGCCGGGCGGCACGACCTTGAAATCATCGAACGCCGAAGCGCCCCATTTGAGGAACTGGTAGCGCTCCGCGTTGCGGTGATATTCGAGCGCGACATTGTCCTCGAACGCGCGCGGCGTGCCGAATTCGTCGACCATCACGCTGTGGTCGATGACGAGGTGGACCGGGACCTGCGGGTTGATCTTCTGCGGGTCGCCACCGAGCGACTTCATCGCGTCGCGCATGGCCGCGAGGTCGACGACCGCGGGGACGCCGGTGAAATCCTGCATCAGGACGCGCGCCGGGCGGTACTGGATCTCGCGGGCGATCTTGCGCTCCTTGAGCCAGTCGACCATCGCCTGGAGGTCGGCGCGGGTGACCGTCACGCCGTCTTCGAAGCGCAGGAGATTTTCGAGCAGCACCTTCATCGAATAAGGCAGGCGGCTGACGTCGCCGAGCGCCGCGCCGGCCTTGGCGAGCGAGTAATAAGCGTAGTTCTTGCCGCCGACCTCGAGCGTCGAGCGGGTCCCCAGACTGTCGTTGCCGGTCGGAATCATCGGTAGGAACCCTTCGTTCAGCGTCTCAAGCGAGCCGCGCGCCTAGCAAGAACGAACGCCGATGACAAAGGCTGGAGCTGCGGCTCTAGAGCCAGCCGCGGCGCCGCGCGACCCAGAAGGGAATGACCGCGCTGGCGACCATCAGCACCAACGCATAGGGGTAGCCGTAGAGCCATTTCAATTCCGGCATATGCTCGAAGTTCATCCCGTAGACCCCGGCGATCAGCGTCGGCGGCATGAACACCACCGCGAAGATCGAGAAGATCTTCATGACCGTATTCTGCTCAAGGCTGATCAGCCCGAGCGTCGCGTCGAGCAGGAAGGTCAAATTGTCGCCAAGGAAATTGCTGTGGTCGTTGAGCGCATGGGCGTCGGCGATGAGGCTGCCGACATGCCGCTTGTTGACCGGATCCTCCTCGATCAGGGCGATCGTCTGAAGGAAGGTCAGCAACCGCGTCGAACTGACCGAGGTCTCGCGCAGCTTGGCCAGCAATTGTTCGACCCGCCCGACGCGCATGAGGATCGCCTCAAGCCGCAGCTCCGGCGCGGCGCGCGTGCCGCGGTGCATGTGCGAATTGAAGATCCGGCTCGAGATCGCTTCAATATCCTTGCCGGCGACCTGGAATTCGTCGGCCAGGCGATCGATGATCGCGTCGAGCAGGCGGACGAACACGGTCCGCGAATTTTCGGCCAGTTCGGGCTCGGCATAGAGGTTTTCGGCGAAGATTATAAACGGCTTGGGGTCGATGTAGCGCACCGACACCAGATGCTTGTCGGTCAGGATGAACCCGACCGGGTCGCTCGCCGGCTGGCCGCCGGTGACGCCGAAAATCACCGACATGGTCATGAAGGCCGCTTTTTTCTTCTGGTAGAGGCGGCTCGAGGGCTCGATTTCCGACAGTTCCTCGCGGGTCGGGATGTTGGTCCCGATCAATTGCTCGGCGAGCTTCTCCTCTTCCTTGGTCGGTTCGAACAGGTCGATCCAGATCGCGCCGGGCGGAAGCGCGGTGACCTGGCCGGCGTCGATCAGCGCTGGCGTACAATCGGGGCCGAACAGGCGAAGCATGGCGCGGAGTGGTGGCCATATTGCGCCGGGTTGGCAAGGGGCGCCAACTTGCCTAGCCGTGGGACATGCCAAGAACCCCTTCCCGCCTGCACCCCGCCCTGCCCGCGCTGGCCATCGTCATCGCCGCGGCGGTCATCCTGCTGGCGATGGGCCGGTCGCCGATCTGCCCGTGCGGGCGGGTCGCGCTGTGGGGTCCGGTCGGGCCGACCCAGAGCCAGATGCTGGCCGACTGGTACAGCTTCAGCCATATCGTCCACGGCCTGCTCTTCTATGGCGCGCTTCACCTTGCCCTGCCGCGCTGGCCGGTCGGCAAGCGGCTGAACCTGGCGCTGATGATCGAGGCGACGTGGGAGATTGTCGAAAACACACCGATGATGATCGACCGCTACCGCGACGCGACGATCGCGCTTGGCTATACCGGCGACAGCGTGCTCAATTCGCTGAGCGACATTACGATGATGGCGGTCGGCTTCCTCGCCGCGCGGCGGTTGCCGGTATGGGGCAGCGTGGTGCTGCTGGTGGTGCTGGAGCTGATCCCGCTGTTTGCCATCCGCGACAATCTGGCGCTCAACATCCTGATGCTGGTCCATCCGAGCGACACGGTCCGGGCGTGGCAGGCAGGCACCGGCAGGCTTTTCTAGGGCGAACGGAGACCAAGCATGCGACTCAAGACCCTGGCACTCTTGATGCTGATGGTGGCGAGCGCGTCCCCGGCGGCGGCGGGCGAGCTGTTCGGTGGCGTCTACGCCCACGCCGTCAACACGCCGCTGTCGCTCGACAGCGGCAAGGAGCGCGGCGCCGACTTCCAGCTCGGCTTTCGTGGCGGCGATATGTTCGGCCGCCTCCGCCTGCAGCCTTATGCCTTTGGCGCCGTCAATTCATCGGGCGGCACCGATTATGTCGCGGTCGGCCTGTCGCGGAAATTCGGCGACCGGCTGTTCATTCGGCCGGGCGTCGGGCTGGCCATTCACGACGGGTCGGTCGCCAAATTCGAAGTGCCCGGCCGGATCGCGTTCGGCAGCCGCCTGTTGTTCGAACCCGAACTGGGCATCGGCGCGCGGATCGCTCCGCGCCTGACGGTCGAGGCCAGCTGGGTGCACATGAGCCACGCGCAATTGTTCGGCGGGCAGAATCCGGGGATCGACAATATCGGCGGGCGAGTCTCGCTCGCCTTGCCTTAAAGCCCGCGCAGGCGCGCCGCCTCGCCCGCAAGGATCGGGTCGGCCATCGCCGCGACCGAGCGCAACGTCGGCGAGCCACCGCGCCGGGCGAAAGCGCGATGCAGCGCCAGCGCCTGGGCGGTGACGGTCGACTGCTGGCGGCGGTAGAGCGCGTCGAAGTCGCTGCTGGCGCCAAGCTGATCGAGCATCGACTGGTGCAGCGGCAGGAGCACCGCCGAGGGCAGCATCTCCAGCCGCCGCCCGGCGAAGGCGAGCTGGCCGCTGATGCCGCGCTGGTCGGCGATGACGGACTGGGCGAACCCCCGCAGCGCCGCGCTGCGCGATCGGTCAAGCGCCAGTTCCGAGGCCTTGAGGGAGAATAAGGCGCTCGACGCGGCCACCGCCATGTAGCGGTCGGCGGCGAGTTCGCTCGGCAGGACGGTGACCGGGCTCGGCGGGGGCGCAACCCGGCGGCTGGTCGAACAATTGGCGAGGAACAGCGCGGCGACCGCCGCCAGCGCCAGCGCGACGTTCGCGCGCATCCGAGGTGACCCCTGCATCGCTTCCCCCTTCATCGCCGCCTAGCGGCCGAGCATGCTCTCCGGCTTGACCAGCCGGTCGAATGTCTCGGCGTCGACCAGGCCGAGGTCAAGCCCGGCCTCCTTCAGCGTCATGCCCATCTTGTGGGCGTGCTTGGCGATGGCCGCGGCATTGTCATAGCCGATCTCGGGAGCGAGCGCGGTGACCAGCATCAGCGACTGGTTCATCAGGTCGGCGATGCGCTTCTCGTCCGGCTCCAGCCCGTCGAGCGTGCGCTCGGTGAAGCTGTCCATGCCGGTGCTGATGAGGTTGATCGAGCGGATGACGTTGGCGGCGATGAGCGGCTTGAACACGTTGAGTTCGAGGTGGCCCTGAAGCCCGCCGACCGTCACCGCGACATGATTGCCCATGACCTGCGCCGCGACCATCGTCAGCATTTCACACTGGGTCGGGTTGACCTTGCCCGGCATGATCGAGCTGCCCGGCTCATTCTCCGGCAGCTTCAATTCGCCAAGGCCACAGCGCGGGCCCGAGCCGAGCAAGCGGATGTCGTTGGCGATCTTGGTCAGCGACACAGCCAGCGTGTTGAGCGCGCCGGACAGCTCCACCAGAGTATCGTGGGCGGCCAGCTCGGCGAACTTGTTGGGGGCCGACGTGAACGGCAATTGGGTGAGGTTGGCGACCTCCTTGGCGAAGGCGGCGGAGAACCCCTTGGGAGCGTTGAGGCCGGTGCCGACCGCGGTGCCGCCCTGGGCCAGCTGCATCAGTCGCGGCACGACATCGCCGAGGCGGGCGATATTGGCCTCGACCATCGCCGCATAGCCGGAGAATTCCTGGCCGAGGGTCAGCGGCGTCGCGTCCTGCAAATGGGTGCGGCCGATCTTGACGATCGAGTCCCAGCGCTTGGCCTGGTCGGCGAGCCGGGCGTGGATGTGCTTGAGCGAAGGGAGCAAGCGGCGGTGGACCGCGAGCGCGGCGGCGATGTGCATCGCGGTCGGGAAGCTGTCGTTCGACGACTGGCCCTTGTTGACATGGTCATTGGGGTGGACCGGGTCCTTGCCGCCGCGGACCCCGCTCAGGCTTTCGTTGGCGCGGCCGGCGATGACTTCGTTGGCGTTCATGTTGGACTGGGTGCCCGACCCGGTTTGCCAGATGACGAGCGGGAACTGATCGTCGAGATCGCCGCGGGCGACTTCGCCGGCGGCCTGCTGGATCGCCTCGGCAAGCTGCGGATCGAGCCCGCCAATGCGCGCATTGACCCGCGCCGCGGCCTGTTTGACGAACCCCAGCGCGTGGACGATCTCCGCCGGCATCCGCTCGCGCTCGCCGAACGGGAAATTGGCGATCGAGCGTTCGGTCTGCGCCCCCCAATAGCTGTCGCCGGGGACCTGGATCGGCCCGAAGCTGTCGGTTTCGGTGCGGGAATGGGTAACCATGTTACTCTCCGTCATGCCGCGAGTGACCCAAGGCAGGCCCCGGATCAAGCCCGGGGTGACGGTCAGCGGGGCGACCTATTTCTTCTTGGTGAAATCGACCGAGACGACGTTCGAGCCGTCTTCGACCGGCTCCGCGACCGGCAAATCGTTCTGCGCCGGGTCATGGTCTTCATGGCCGTCGGGTGCGCCATTGGACTGGAACTTGAGGCTGAAATCGACCGCCGGGTCGACGAAATCGGTGACCGCCGCGAACGGCACCACGAGCGTCGACGGGACCCCGCCGAAGGACAGGCCGACGGTGAACACGTCGTCTTCGACCTTGAGGTCCCAGAAGCGGTGCTGAATGACGATCGTCATCTCGTCGGGGAAGCGGTCAAGCAGATGCTTGGGAATCCGCACCCCGGCCTGGCGGGTCTTGAAGGTGATGTAGAAATGGTGGCCGCCGGGCAGCCCGCCCGATTTTTCAACCTCATGAAGCACCCGGCCGACGACGTCGCGCAGCGCTTCCTGGACGATCTCGTCGTAGGGAATAAGGGACTCAGGGGTTTCGTCGGCCATCGACTTTCGTGGTAGCGAGCAAGGCCGAAGGGTCAAGCGGAGTGTGTTTCCCCATGCCGATCGATGCCAAACTGCCTTACGACGAGGCCAATATCTTCGCCCGGATCCTGCGCGGCGAGCTGCCCTGCCGCAAGATCATGGAGAGCGAGCACAGCCTGGCCTTCCACGACATCAAGCCGCTGGCGCCGGTCCACGTGCTGGTGATCCCCAAGGGCGCTTATGTCAGCTGGGATGATTTCAGCGCCCAGGCGTCGGACGCAGAAATCGCCGATTTCGTGCGCATGGCGGGGCAAGTGGCGCGGCAGGTGGGCGCCGACACCCAGGGCTATCGCTTGCTGTCCAACATCGGCAAGCGCGGCGGCCAGGAAGTGCCGCACCTCCATCTCCACCTGTTCGGTGGGGAACCGCTGGGCCCGATGCTGGCGCGATAGGCGAAGGCTTTTCCGAGGCGCCGCGGGCAAAGTTCGCAATGAATATCGGGGATTGCTCTCAGCGCCCGAGCCGCTAGGCTCCGCTCCAAACAAGCTTGAGCCGCTAGAACGGCCTGGCGAAATCAAGGGGACGAACATGATTTTTGGGCGCGTAAAGCCACTCGACGCCATCCTGGCGACGGCGGAGAAGAAAAGCCTCCACCGATCGCTTGGCGCCTTGCAACTGACCCTGTTCGGGATCGGCTGCATCATCGGCACGGGTATTTTCGTGCTCACCGCGGCGGGCGCGCAAAAGGCCGGTCCGGGCCTGATGCTGGCGTTCGTGATCGCCGGTGCAGTGTGCATCGTCGCCGCGCTTTGCTACGCCGAAATCGCCGCGATGGTCCCCGTCGCCGGCTCTGCCTACACCTACAGTTACGCAACGATGGGCGAGATACTGGCGTGGACGGTCGGTTGGGCGCTGGTGCTGGAATATGCCATCGCCGCCTCCGCCGTGTCGGTCGGCTGGTCGGGCTTTTTCACCGGGACGATCCTGAAGGAGACGTTCGGGATCGCCTTGCCCGCGGCACTATCGGCGGGTCCGCTCGCCTTGGGCGGCGCGCCGGGCGGGGTGATCAACCTGCCCGCCTTCGTCATCGCCTTGCTGGTGACGTGGCTGCTGATGATCGGGACCAATGAGAGCGCCCGGGTCAATGCCGTGCTGGTGACGATCAAGCTGGTCGCCCTGACCGCATTCATCGTGCTGACGCTGCCCAAGATCAATCCCGCCAACTTCAACCCCTTCCTTCCGGCCGGGACGTTCGGCGGCTTCGGCACCGGGGTCGGCGCGGTCGGCGCGGCGGCGACGATCTTTTTCGCTTATGTCGGCTTCGACGCGGTTTCGACCGCCGCCGAGGAAACCAAGAACCCGCAACGCAACGTCCCGATCGGCCTGATCGGCAGCTTGTTGTTCTGCACCGTCTTCTACATCCTGGTCGCCGCCGGCGCGATCGGGACCGTCGGCGGCCAGCCGATCATGGGCCCGGGCGGCGTGCCCTTCCCGGCCGGATCGGAAGAGCTCGCCCGCCAGTGCGCCATGCCTGAATATGCCGACCGGCTGGTCTGCTCGAAGGAAGCGCTGGCCCATGTCCTGCGCCAGATCGGCTTCGGAAAGATCGGCAACATGCTTGGCTATGCCGCCATCATCGCCCTTCCGTCGGTCATCCTGATCCTGCTGTTCGGCCAGACCCGCATCGCCTTTGTCATGGCGCGCGACGGGCTGCTTCCGGAAAGCTGGTCGAAGGTCCACCCGAAGTGGAAAACGCCTTATGTGATTACCGCCATCACCGGCATCGCGGTGGCCATCGGTGCGGCGTTCCTGCCGGTCGGTCAGCTGGCCGATATCGCCAACGCCGGGACGCTCTACGCGTTCATGATGGTGGCGATCGCGGTGATGCTGCTGCGCAAGCGTGAACCCGGCCGCAAGCGGGCGTTTACCGTGCCGGGGCTGATCATCATCGGCCCGCTGACCATCCTCGGTTGCATGTTCCTGTTCTTCAACCTGCCGACGGCGGCGATGCTGGTCCTGCCGGGCTGGTCGGCGATCGGGCTGCTGATCTACTTCGGCTACAGCCGCAGCCGCAGCCACCTCGGCCTGGGCCGGGTCGAGGTCCACGAAGGCGAGATCGAAACCATCCGGCCGCATACGCCGGGGATCGATAATCCCGACGACGCGCACTGATCGATAGCGCTGCGACACGCGAAGGGGAGGCCTCACCGCCTCCCCTTTTGCGTTTGAGCGCGCGCTATCGTGCGCTAGAGGCGCGGCGATGAGCGAGCCCGTTCCCCACTGGACCCCGGCCAGTTGGCGCCAGCGCCCGGCGCGGCAGCTGCCGGCCTATGGCGATTCCGCCCGGCTGGCGGCGGTCGAGGCCAGGCTTGGCGCCGCGGCACCGGTCGTGGCAATCGAGGATTGCCAGCGGTTGCGATCGGCCATGAGCGAGGTCGCGTCGGGCAAGGGCCTGCTGCTCCAGGGCGGCGATTGCGCCGAGAGCTTCGACGACCAGGTGGCGGAGCGGGTGGCCGGGCTGGCCGCCTTGTTCGACGCCATGGCCGGGAAGCTCGCGCCGGCGCTCGGCGGCGGACCGCTGGTCGAGGTGGCGCGGATCGCCGGCCAGTTCGCCAAGCCGCGCACATCGGATTTCGAACAGCGCGGCGAGCTGAGCCTGCCCGCCTATCGCGGCGACATCGTCAATTCGGACACCTTCACGGCTGAGGCGCGGGCGCCCGACCCCGGGCGGATGATCCGCGCCCACATGCAATCGGTCGGCACCGCCGCCTGCCTCGCCGCGGCAAGAGGCGCCGGCGCGCCGCTGTTCACCAGCCACGAGGCCTTGCTGCTGCCCTATGAGGAAGCGCTCGCCCGACGCGACGGAGACGGCCGCTGGTGGTCGGCGTCGGGGCACATGCTGTGGCTCGGCGACCGCACGCGGCAGGCCGACGGCGCCCATGTCGAATTCCTCCGCGGGATCGACAATGTCGTCGGGGTGAAGTGCGGGCCGTCGATGACCGCCGACGAGATGCGCCGGCTGTGCGCGCGGCTCGACCCCGCCAACCAGGCGGGCAAGCTGGTGCTGATCGGCCGGTTCGGCGCCGAGCGGATCGCCGCTGCGCTGCCGCCGCTCCTGCGGGCGACACGAAGCGAGGGGCTGAAGCTGGTGTGGGCGATCGACCCGATGCACGGCAACACCACGCTGGCCGGGGCGCGCAAGATCCGCCGCATCGCCGACATAGTGGCCGAGCTCGACCAGTTCGTCTCCCTCTGTCGCGCGGAAGGTATCCACCCCGGCGGCATCCACCTGGAAATGAGCCCGCTCGACGTGACCGAGTGCATCGGCGGGCGCGGACCGGGGTCGATCGGCGAGCTCGAGGCCAATTGGCAAAGCGCCTGCGATCCGCGCCTCAATGCCGCCCAGGCGACCGACCTAGCGTCACACCTGGCGGGCGCACTCGCGCCGCGCGAGGCGCTGCGCGCGTGAGACTGATTGCGCGGAGGGGCGGGCCGCTGTCTGGCGGCGCGGCGATCCCGGGCGACAAGAGCTGTTCCCACCGCGCGCTGATCCTGAGCGCGATGGCGGCGGGCGAGAGCCGGATCGCCGGGCTGCTGGAGAGCGACGACGTGCTGGCGACAGCGCGGGCAGTCGAAGCGTTGGGCGCGACGGTCGAGCGGACGGGGCCCGGGGAGTGGCGGGTCACAGGCGCCCGCTGGTCCTCCCCCAGCGCGCCGATCGACTGCGGCAACAGCGGGACGGCGGCGCGGCTGCTGGCCGGGGCGGTCGCCGGGATGGACGGGGTCGTCGCGACGCTGACCGGCGATGCGTCGCTGTCGCGGCGGCCGATGCGGCGGGTGACGGCGCCGCTCGAGCGGATGGGGGCGCGGATCGAAGGCGGTGAGCGGCTGCCGCTGACCATCCACGGCGGGCGGTTGGGGGGCACATGCCATTTGAACGTGCCGGCCTCCGCCCAGGTCAAGTCGGCGATCCTGCTGGCGGGGCTCGGCACCGCGGCGCCGGTCGAAATCGTCGAGCCGGTGGCGAGCCGCGGCCATAGCGAGATCATGCTCGGCGCGTTCGGGGTCGATGTCGCGATCGCCGATCGGCCCGACGGCCGGACGGTGGCGCTCGGTGATAGGCGGCGTCTCGTCGCCACATCCATCGTGATCGGCGCCGATCCATCGTCGGCGGCCTTCCCCTTGGTCGCGGCGGCGATCGTGCCGGGATCGTCGGTCGCGGTGCGGGGGATGAACGTCAACCCGCTGCGAACCGGGCTGTACGAAACGCTGGAAGCGATGGGCGCCGACATCGCGCTGGACAATCAGCGGGTCGAATCGGGCGAACTGGTGGCGGATATCCGCGTGACTTACGGCCCGTTGAGGCCGTGCCATGTCCGCGCCGAGGCGGTTCCGGCGATGATCGACGAGATTCCGGCGCTGGCGATGGCCTGCGCCTTTGCCGACGGCGAAAGCGTGATCGAAGGACTGGCCGAATTGAAGGTCAAGGAAAGCGACCGGCTTGGCGCGATCGTCGCCGGGCTGGCGGCATGCGGCGTGGTCGCCATCGCCGAGGGCGATGCGCTGCATATCTTCGGCCGCGGTGCGGTGCGCGGCGGCGGCGAGATCGTGACCCACGGCGACCACCGTATCGCCATGGCCTTCCTGACGCTGGGGCTGGCGAGCGAGCAACCGGTCGAGGTTAATCAGGCGGGGATGATCGCGACCAGCTTTCCGGGCTATGCCGGGGTCATGCGGTCGATCGGGGCCGCCATCGAGGACGCACCATGAGCATCAACAGTTTCGGTCATCTGCTGCGCCTGACGACGTGGGGCGAGAGCCACGGGCCGGCGATCGGCGCGGTGATCGACGGCTGCCCGCCCGGGCTGGCGCTCGACGAAGGGCATATCCAGCATTTCCTCGACCTGAGGCGGCCGGGGACATCGAACAGCGTGTCGCCCCGCCAGGAGCCCGACCGGGTGCGGATCCTGTCCGGGGTCTACCAGGGCAAGACCACCGGCACGCCGATTTCGCTGATGATCGACAATATCGACGCGCGCAGCGGCGATTACCCCAAGGACGCGCCGCACCGGCCGGGCCACGCCGATTTCACCTATGACACCAAATACGGCCTGCGCGATCCGCGCGGCGGCGGCCGGGCGTCGGCGCGCGAGACGGCGATGCGGGTCGCCGGGGGGGCGATTGCCCGGCTGATCATTCCCGAAGTCGAGATTGCCGCGCGGGTGGTGGCGATTGGCGGCGTCGCCGACGAGGCGCGGTGGGACGCGCTGATCGAGGACGCGCGCAGCGCCGGCGACAGCCTGGGCGCGGTCATCGAGTGCACCGCCAGCGGCGCGCCCGCCGGCTGGGGGGCACCGATCTACGCCAAGCTGGACGCCGAGCTGGCCGCGGCGTGCATGGGGATCAATGCGGTCAAGGCGGTCGAGCTTGGCGAAGGGTTTGGCGCGGCGCGGCTGCGGGGCACCGAAAATGCCGACGGGATGCGGGCGAGCGGGATCGACGGTGGCATCTCGACCGGCAAACCGATCGTCGTCCGCGTCGCCTTCAAGCCGACGTCGAGCATTGGCGGCAAGGGCCGGCACGACCCGTGCGTCGGTATCCGCGGCGCGCCGGTGGTCGAAGCGATGGTCGCGCTGGTGCTGGCCGACCACAAGCTGCTCCACCGCGGGCAGTGCGGTGAGTCTTTGCGCTAGGGCGGCACCAGCTGACGCGCACACAGCAACCCCGCTCAGTGGCACTTGAACCGGTCGAACGGTTCCAGACAGGATAGGCAGCGCCATTGCGCCTTGCACGGGGTCGAGCCGAAGCGGCTGACTTCCTGCGTGTCGGCCGAGCCACATTGCGGGCAGGTCGCGGTCTTGTCAGTCGTCGGCGGGGCGATGCCGTAAGCGGCGAGCTTGGCCTTGCCCTCCTCGCTGATCATGTCGGTCGTCCACGGCGGGCTGAGGACGGTATCCACGAGCACATCGCGAAAACCGGCGGCGTCGAGCGCGGCGCGGATCGCGACTTCGATGGCGTGGGTCGCGGGGCAGCCCGAATAGGTCGGGGTGATGGTCACTTTGCCGGCGGAAATGGCGCGGACGATGCCGAGGTCGAGCACCGACACCGCCGGGATCTCCGGATCCTCGACGCCGGCGAGGATAATGCGAATGGCGGCCTCGGCGCCCATCACACCCGTTCGATGACCAATGCGATCCCCTGCCCCACGCCAATGCACATCGTCGCCAGCGCATAGCGGCCGCCCGAGCGCTGCAGTTCCTCGGTCGCGGTAAGGGCGAGCCGTGCGCCCGACATGCCGAGCGGATGGCCAAGCGCGATGGCGCCGCCGTTGGGGTTCACGTGCACCGCGTCGTCGGCGAGGCCGAGCTGGCGCATGACCGCGAGGCCCTGCGCGGCGAAGGCTTCGTTCAATTCGACCACGTCGATGTCGGTGATGTGGAGGCCAAGCCGGTCGAGCAATTTGGCCGAGGCCGGCGCCGGGCCGATGCCCATGATGCGCGGCGGCACCCCGGCGACCGCGCCGCCGAGGATGCGGGCGCGGGGCGTGAGGCCGTAGCGATCGACCGCCGCCCGGGACGCGACGATCAGCGCCGCGGCGCCGTCGTTGACCCCGCTGGCGTTGCCGGCGGTGATGGTGCCGCCGTCGCGGACGATCGACCTTAGCGCGGCGAGCGCATCAAGGCTGGTGAGGCGCGGATGTTCGTCGGTGTCGACCACGAGCGGGTCGCCCTTGCGCTGGGGGATCGAGACCGGGACGATCTCGGCAGCGAGGCGGCCGCTGGCCTGAGCGGCGGCGGCGCGCTCCTGACTGGCGTGGGCGAACTTGTCCTGGTCGGCGCGGCTGATTTGAAACTCTTGAGCGACATTCTCGGCCGTCTCGGGCATCGAATCGATGCCGAACTCGGCCTTCATCCGGGGGTTGACGAAGCGCCAGCCGATGGTCGTGTCGTAGACCGCATTGGCGCGCGAGAAAGCGGCGTCGGCCTTGGGCATGACGAACGGCGCGCGGGTCATGCTTTCGACCCCGCCGGCGACGATCAGATCGGCCTCCCCGGCCTTGATCGCACGCGCCGCCATCGCCACCGCGTCGAGGCCCGACCCGCACAGCCGGTTGACGGTGGTGCCAGGGGCGGTGTCGCCGAGCCCGGCGAGCAACGCCGCCATGCGCGCGACGTTGCGGTTGTCCTCCCCCGCCTGATTGGCGCAGCCGATGATGATGTCGTCGACATGCGCCCAGTCGACCCCCGGATTGCGCGCCTTGAGGGTGGCCAGCGGAATGGCGAGCAAATCGTCGGGGCGGACGCTGGACAAGGCGCCGCCGTAGCGGCCGATCGGGGTGCGGACGGCGTCGCAGATAAAGGCATCGGTCATGGCGTTTTCCCTGCGCTGGCGGCACGCGGTTGGCAAGGCGGGCGGCAAGGCCCAAGGATGGGGTCATGAACGAGCAAATTCCAGAGGGCTGGTGCCTCAGCGGCGACGGCAAGGCGATCGAGAAGAGCCTGCGGTTCGCCGACTTCAAGGCGGCGTTCGCTTTCCTGACCCGCGTCGCCGAGCACGCCGAAGCGGTCGATCATCACCCCGAGTTCACGTCGGTATGGAACCGGGTCGACTTCCACCTGACCAGCCACGATGCCGGCGGGGTTACCGCGCGCGATGTGGCGCTGGCGCGACAGATCGACCAAATCGCCGCGACATCTGGCGTTCAGGAATGATGGCGGATATCATGGCCGTAATGAACGCGCTTCCCGCCTCGACCCCCTTCCCGACCGCTGCCGCGGTCGTCGGATCCTATTATCCCAGCGCGGTGGAGACCGGCTGAGGACGCGCACCCCCTCACCGATCCACCGCCCGCCCGGCCACCGCCCGGCGGGTTTTTTATTGCCCGAAAGGTTTGCCGCGATGATCTCCAACACTTCCCTGGCCCTGCAGGACGACATCGCCCCCGGCTGGCACCGCCATGTCGTGCCGCAGCGATGGGAGCATTTTACCACCGACGACCATGCCGTCTGGGACCTGCTGTTCGCGCGGCAGGTCGAGGCGGTCGGGCCGCGGCTGGTCGCCGCCTTCCAGCGCGGGCTCGACGTGCTTAGGCTGGGCCATCCCGGGATCCCCGAACTAAGCGAATTGAATGCGCGGCTGATGGCGGCGACGGGCTGGACCACGGTCGCCGTCCCCGGCCTGATCCCCGACGCGGATTTCTTCGCGATGCTGACCGAGCGGGTGTTCCCGGTCGGCAATTTCATCCGCCGGCGGGAGCAGCTCGATTATCTGGAGGAGCCCGACCTATTCCACGACATCTTCGGCCATGTGCCGATGCTCGCCGACCCGACGGTCGGTGCGCTGATGGTCGAGGTTGGCCGGCTGGGCGTTGCCGCCTGTGCCGCCGGGCATGGCGAGCTGGCGGCGCGGCTTTATTGGTACAGCATCGAATTCGGCCTGGCGCGCGAGGATGGCGAGCTGCGGATCGTGGGCGCCGGCCTTGCCTCCAGCTTCGGCGAGTCGAAGGTCGCGCTCGACGAGCCGGCGGTCGAGCGGCGGGCGTTCAGCCTGGCCGAGGCGGTCCGGACGCCCTACCGCAACGACGTGTTCCAGCCGCTGTACATGGTCGCCGAGGATTTGCCCGCGACGCTGGCCGCGATCCGCGGCGCCGACCTGGCGACGCTCAAGCGGCTGGCGGACGGCTAGGCCGCTGCCTATAGCGGCGGTCGATGAGCAGCCAGCCGACGACACGCGAATATCGCAGCGGGTCCGACCCCCGGACCCTGCGCGACGCGCTGGGCTGCTTCGCCACCGGGGTGACGGTGGTCACCTGCCTCGACGGCGACGGCAATCCGGTCGGGCTGACGGCCAACAGCTTCACCGCGCTCAGCCTCGACCCGCCGTTGCTATTGGTGTGCATCGCCAAGGCGTCGGCCAGCGCCGGGCCGCTGAGCAAGGCCGAACATTTCGCGGTCAATGTCCTGCAGACCGGGCAGCAGCCGGCGTCGATCACCTTTTCGACCCGGGTCGAGGACCGCTTCGGCCTGACCGAATGGGGTTGCGGCGAGCATGGCGCGCCGGTGCTGCGCGAATCGCTGTCGGTGTTCGAATGCGCCCGCAGCGCGCTCCACGACGGCGGCGACCACTGGATCCTGGTCGGCGAGGTCAGGAAGGCCAGCTTCGAGCCGGGGCTCGATCCCTTGCTCTACTTCCGCGGATCATACCGAAGGCTCCATTTCGACTGAGTCGGTCAGCCGACTTATCCACAGGGCGCGTGACTCCGTCGGGAAACAGGGTCATTCCTTGATGGTGGCGGAGCGGGGGAATCATGAGTCGCCGAAGGGCCGCGGCAGTGCCGCAAAGGCGAGCGCCGAGCCTGCGCCCGCGCCGGTAGCGCCCGTTTCATTCGACTTTGGCGCGCTGCTGGCGATCGCCGACTCGCTGCCGGTGATGGTCGCCTATTGCGACACCGCCCAGGTCTATCGCTTCTGCAACCGGCCGATCGCCGACTGGTTCGAGCGGCCCCGCGACCAGATTCTCGGCCATACGGTGCGCGAAATCATGGGCGAGGCCGCTTACGCCATCCGCCAGCCGGCGATCGAGGCGGCACTGGCGGGCGAGCGGCAATGGTTCGCCGCCAGCTTCGACCACCCGACCCGCGGACCGCTGACCACGCAAGCCGAATATGTGCCGCACCAGGACGGCGACGGGCATGTCGTCGGCATCGTCATGATCGTCCAGGACCTGACCGAGCAGCGCGCCGCCGAGGTTGCGCTGCGCGAGAGCGAGGCGCGGTTCCGGCGGATCGCCAATTCGGCCCCGGCACCGATGTGGGTGACCCGGGCCGACGGCAGCCGCGACTTCGTCAATGAGGCCTATATCGAGTTCTTCGGCTTCGCGCCGGACGAGCTTGGCCAGCACGACTGGCACAAGGCGCTTCACCCCGACGACGCCGAGCGGTTCATCGCCGAGCAGGCGGCCGGCATTGGCGGGGGCGGCGCGTTCGAGCTGACCGGGCGATTTCGCCGGGGGGACGGCGAATGGCGCTGGGTGCGGTCGGTATCCCAGCCGCGCCGGGACGCCGACGGCCGAACCATCGGCTTCATCGGCGTCGGCAGCGACATTACCGAGGCCAAGGAAGCCGAGCTTGAGCTTCGCCGGCTGGTCGAGGAACGCACCGCCGAATTGAGCGCCAGCGAGGCACGGTTCCGGGCGATCTTCGATTCGGTGTCGACCGTGATCGTCCTGTTGCAGACCGATGGCACGGTCATCGACGTCAATCATGCCGCCGTGCCTTGGCGGGATGGCGACCAGCACGACCTGATCGGCAAAAGATTGTGGGATTCGCCGACCCTCGACAACCTGCCCGACGATCGCTCCGCCCTGCAGGCGATGGTCGCCGCCGCGGCGCGCGGCGAGCAGGTCGAACGGTCGATCGACATCGAACGCCCCGGCGGGGCGAGTTTCCACCTGGAAATCACGATGCTGCCGGTGCGCGGCGATGGCGACGAGATCGACTATATCTTGATCGAAGCGCGCAACATCACCGAATTGAAGGCGGCGCAAGACCAGCTTCGGCAGAGCCAGAAGATGGAGGCGCTGGGCCAGCTGACCGGCGGGATCGCGCATGACTTCAACAACCTGCTGACGGTCGTGGTCGGCGGGCTCGACATGATCGCCAAGAAAATCGACGACCCGCGGCTGCTGCGCTACGCCACCAACGCCTTGTCGGCGGCCGAGCGCGGCGCGCGACTGACCGCCCAGCTGCTGGCGTTCAGCCGGGTCCAGCGGCTTGAAGTGAGGCCGACCTCCGTGGCGCCGCTAATCAAGGACATGCGGCCCCTGCTGCGCAATGTGCTCGGGCCAGGGATCACCAAGGAATTCCATCTCGATCCCGACCTTCTGCCCGTGATGGCCGATCCGACCCAGCTCGAGCTGGCCGTGCTCAACCTGACGATCAATGCCCGCGACGCAATGGCCGAAGGCGGTACGCTGAGCATCGCCGCGCGCAAGGTCGCGATCCACGACGACGCCGAGCTCGAGGCGGGCGACTATGTCGAGCTGTCCATTTCCGACACCGGTTGCGGGATGGAAGCCGACGTGGCCGCGCGGGCATTCGAGCCGTTCTTCACGACCAAGGAAGTGGGCAAGGGCACCGGCCTTGGGCTGTCGATGGTCTATGGCATGGCGCGCCAGTCAGGCGGCACGGCGCGGATCGAAAGTGCGCCGGCAACCGGGACGACCGTGCGGCTGTATTTCCACCATGCCGAAGAGCATGAGGCCGTAGCGCAAAGCGAGGAGCCGTCCGGCGAGCCGTTGCGGGCGGAGGTTCGGCAATTGTCCGTGCTGGTCATCGACGACGATCCCGACGTCCGTTCCTACATCGTCTCCTGCCTGGAGGAATGCGGGTACCGCGTCAGCCAGGCCGCCGACGGACCGGCGGGGATGGAGGTGTTCGCCAGGATACTCCCCGACGTCGCGGTGATCGATTTCGTCATGCCCACCATGAGCGGCGCCCAGGTTGCCGAGCAGATGCTCGCGGCGCGGCCCGAGCAGAAGATCTTGTTCGTGTCCGGCTATAGCGAAACCGACGCCATCCGCCGCGCGGCACCGGATGCGCTGGTGCTCGCCAAGCCGTTCCGCGCCGACGCGCTGGACGCCGCCATCCATCAGCTGGCCGAGGGCGAAGCCGAACGGAAATAGTCGGCGCATTGTGCGTTGATGGCCGGCAATGGTTCCGTTTCTCGCCATGATGCTGGCCGCCGCGCCGCTACCCATCCCGGCTTTCAACCCGCGGGCAGTCGAGCTGATCGAGTCCGATCCGGCGCTGAAGCAGTGGGCGCTGCGGATCTACGATACCAACCATGACGGCTGGCTGAGCCTGTACGAAGCGCAGCCGGCGGTCGCCGCCTTCCGCGACATCGCCGATGGCGATCATGATCAGCGGGTCACGGTGCGCGAATTCGAAAGCGGCCTGGCGTTCATTCGGGCGCGGTACTGAGCGGCGATCAGCCCGCCTTGCGCTCCTGCGCGCTGAGGCCGAGCACCATCTGGTTGGCGCGTTCGTAGCTGAGCGGGCGGCCGAACAAATAGCCCTGGATCGTGTCGCAGCCGAGGTCGCGCATCCGCTCGAAGTCCTCGGCCGTCTCGACGCCCTCTGCGGTCACGGTCATGCGGAACGAGCGGGCGAGCTGGACGATCGACTGAATGATCGCGACGTTTTCCGGCCGGGTGCCGGCCTCGCGGACGAAGCTGCCGTCGATCTTCAATTTGTGGAACACCGCCTTGTTCAGATAGCCGATTGACGAGTAGCCGGTGCCGAAATCGTCGAGCGCGATGCCGACGCCGAGCGAGCGCAGGCGCTTCAAGACGTCGAGCGTCTGGTTGCTGTCGCCGAGGAACACGCCTTCGGTGACCTCCAGCTCGATGCGGTTGCCGGGAACCTTGTAGCGGGCCAGCGCCTGGCTGACGACGTTGGGCAAGGCCGGCAGCACGATCTGCTTGGGGCTGATGTTGATTGCCACGGTGATCGGCTCGGGCCAGCTGGCGGTGGCCTTGATCGCTTCCTCGATGACCCATTCGCCAAGCTGCTGCATCAGCCCGCATTCTTCGGCGATCGGAATGAACACCGGCGGCGGGATGAGGCCGCGCTGTGGGTGGTTCCAGCGGATCAGCGCTTCGAACCCGACGAGCTTCTGGTTCTTGGCCGCGACCAGGGGCTGGAAGACGAGGTGGAACTGTTTGGCGGCGATGGCCGTCCGGAGGTCGGTTTCGAGGCGGACCCGGTCGTCCTGTTCCGACTGCAATTCGGCCGAGAAATATTTGGCGACGCCGCGGCCGGCGTCCTTGGCCTCGTACAACGCGAGATCGGCCTTGAGGATGAGGTCGTCGACGGTCGCCCCGTCGATCGGGCCGAAGGCGCAGCCGATCGATACGCCGATGCGAATTTCGGTCTGGTCGATCATATAGGGTTCGGCGATGGCCTTGATGATGCGGTCGGCGAGGCCTTCGACCTTGCGCCGCGACTGGGCGTCGGTGACGACGATCGCGAATTCGTCGCCGCCCATGCGCCCGACGTGGCCGCCGGCGCCGACTTCGTCGCACAGCCGCTTGGCGACCGCCTGGAGCACGGCGTCGCCCTTGGGGTGGCCGAACGTGTCGTTGACCGGTTTGAAGCCATCGAGGTCGAGGAACATGATGGCGCATGGCACATTGCTGGTTACCGCAGTGCGCAACGCCTCGCCGAGCAATTGGCGGACGCGGCCGCGATTGGGGAGGCCGGAGAGGACGTCCATATTGGCGAGGTGGGTCAGCCGTTCCTGCGTCTGGCGGACCTCGGTGATGTCGCTGCCGACGCCGCGGAAGCCTTCGAAGCGCCCAGCGGTGTCGATGATCGGATCGCCGGCGATCGAGATCCAGCGCGGGCCGCGGGCGGTCTTCAATTCCATTTCGAGCGAGTTGAATGCCTGCTTTTCGAGCAGCACCCGGCCGAGCTCGGCATGGCCGCCGAGCAATGACGGCAAAGAGTGGCCAAGGATCGACGCCGAGGGGCGGCCCATCAAAGCGGTCATCCGGCTGGAGATATAGGTGACGCGATTCTCGCCATCGACCTGCCACAGCCAACCGACGCCGCGCTGCTCATATTCCTGCAGCAGCAGGCTGGCGCTTTCCGACTGCGAGCCGACGTCGGCGTTGGTCTGCAGCTGACCGAACGCCCAGCGGGCGACCGTCAGCACGCCGAACACCGCGACGCCGAGCGTGAAGATGATCGACAGCATATGCTGGAACGGCAGCGTGTCGCGGGCGACCAGCAGGAGGTAGGAAATGCCGGCGACGAAGCAGGCCATCCAGGCGGTGACGCAGGCCGGGATGACGACCAGGCCGAGCGCGGCGATGCCGAGGCCCGACAGGATCGACGCGACGATCACCTGGCTGCCGGCGGGAATATGCGGAAAAACGTAGATCGGCAGGCTGAGGAACAATGCAGCGCGAAGCAGCACGTCGCCGATCAGTTGCGACGCCGGCACCCGGCGGCCCGACCGCCCGACGTGAGTGATGGCCTGGTTACGGGCAAGCTGGAGCGCGCCGAAATTGACCGCCCCGACGATCGCCGCCCAGCCGGCGATCCACAGCCCGTCGACTTCGCCCCACAGAGCGAAAGCGGTGAGCAAGGCGGCAGCGATGTTGGCGGCGGCGAAGAATGGCGCGAGGTGACCGCGGGCGATCAATTGCACGTCGCGCAGCGGCGAGCTGGAATCGTCATTGCCGTCGCGCTGGGCCAGCCCAAGCGATTCCCCACCCGGAAGTCGGGCGGAAATCATACGCTTATAGCGATCGGGGGCCTCGTACATCCGCATCCACTTCGTTGGGTAGTCCAACCGCGGATAGACGAAGAGCGTTTATGGCCAGTTAAAGAACCGGCCGCCGCCCTTGGCCGAACAATCTATTTTCCGGCCATCGTCTTGTCGACGTCGCGCGTCACCAGCGGGTGGTAGAGCGGCCGCGCGACGACATAGACGCGCTTGGCGATCGGCCGGCCCCACGAGGCGTCGGCGTAGAGCGTCTTGTAGAGCGGCTTGACGAATTTACCGCGGCCGATCGAGGTCATGAACCGCTCGAGCGCCGGGACCGCCGGGTCGTAACGGTTGCGGGTGGCGAGATCGAGCCAGGCGAACAGCACTTCGCTGTTGCGGGTCGAATCGAGCCCGAGCCCCTGATCGAGCGCGGCGAGGCGGGCCGGGGGCAGCTTGCGCGGGAGCGTGTTGAGGAAGCGCAGCCGCTCGTCGGTGGTCCAGCGGCCCCAGGCGGGAGTGTCGACCGCGCCGCCCTTGGCGAAGGCTGCAGTCGCGGCATCGGCTTCGGCGAAGGCCGCCGGATCGGCCTTGACGGCATTGGCCGGGATGCCGGGCTTGTAGACCCAGTCGTCGAGCATCAATTTCTTCTCAAGCGCCGGGTCGCCCTTCACCAGGTTGGCGCGCAGGTCGGCGAGGAACATCGCCGAGGTCACCGGCTGAAACGCATGGCGGTCGAACCAGCCCTTGAGGTAGGCGTCGAACCGGGCGCGGCCGACATTGGCTTCGATCATGCGCAGGAACGCAGCGCCCTTTTCATAGGCAATGTCGGTCAGCCCGTCGTTGGGATGGCGCCCCTTGAGGTCGAGGTGGAGGCGCGTGTCGGGACCGGCAGGACCGCCGCCCTCGACCACCGCCTTGTCCTGCGCGTCGATCCCGAGCGCGACTTGCTGCATCGCCATCTTGGGGCCGTAGACCACCTCGACGATCCGCCGCTCGGCATAGGTCGTCATGCCCTCGTTGAGCCAGAAATCGGCCCAGGTGGCGTTGGTCGCGAGATTGCCGGACCAGCTGTGCGCCAGCTCATGCGCGACGACGCTGGTGAGGCTCTTGTCGCCGGCGATGATAGTCGGCGTGAGGAACGTCAGGGTCGGGTTTTCCATCCCCCCGTAGGGAAAGGACGGCGGCAGCACGAGCATGTCGTAGCGGCCCCAGCGGTAGGGGCCGTAGATCGCCTCGGCGGCGCTGACCATCTTCTCGCTGTCCTCAAGCTCGCGCGCGGCGGCGTCGAGCATCGAGGGCTCGGTCCACACGCCGGTGCGCGGGCCGAGCGGCTTGAACGCCAGATCGCCGACGGCGAGCGCGATGAGATAGGGGGCGACCGGGTGATCCATGCGGAAGCTGAAGGCGCGCTGCTGACCCACCGCGGTCGGGACGCCGGCGCTGGGCGCGGACATCACCGCGGTCAATGGCGAGGGGACGTGGATGACGGCTTCCCAGCTCTGACGGATGCCGGGCGAATCCTGGGTCGGGATCCAGCTGCGGTTCTCGATCGATTCGCCCTGGCTGAACAGATAGGGCAGCTTCTTGCCGGCGGTCTGCTGCGGCGTCAGCCACTGCAGCGCACCGGAATCGGGCGCCGATTTGTAGGTGACGACGATCTTGCGCGCGTCACCGATCGTCACATCAAGCGGCGCGCCGAGGTTCGAGTCGGCGGTGCCGACCTTGTAAGGCAAAGGCTTGCCGTCGGGCGTGGCGATGCTGGCGATCTCCAGCCCCTTGTCGTCGAGGATGATCGATTTCACGCCCGGTTTGGCGAGGATGTCGAGGGTCGCGGTGCCGGCGAGGCGCTTGGCGGTGAAATCGACCGCGAGGTCGAGCGCGACATGGGTGACCCGCGCCTCCAGCGGCCGGGCGAAGCTGTGCACGTCAACCGCGTCGGGGGTAGTGAGCAAAGGGGCGACCGCCGAAGCGCTGGCGGGCGCATCGGGGGCGGCCTGATCAGCCTGGCCGCAGGCGGCGAGCAACAGCGCGCCCAGCGCGGCCAACGGACGGACAATCATGAACTTTACTCCTCAGCCCGATTCGGCGACGGCCAGATAGATGCTGTTGACCGGCTTGGCGAACAGCCGCTGGACCATCGGTTCGAAGAACGCCAGCGGGGCGCTTTCGTATCCCGCATCGAACGCCGACTGGTCGTAAAGTTCGCAGAAACGTGCGGTATCTTCGTAGTGCGCGTGGCCGCGCAGGCCATCGCGCATGTTCCGATCGAGCCCGAGGTAATGGAAGAAATAATAGCCCTGGAAGATGCCGTGGTGCTCGCACATCCAGTGCAGTTTCTCGTCGACGAACGGTTTGAGGATCGCGGCGGCGATATCGGGATGGTTGTAGGAGCCGAGCGTGTCGCCGATGTCGTGAAGCAGGGCCATGACGACATAGGGCTCGCTTTCGCCGGCGCGGTGGGCGCGGGTCGCGGTCTGGAGCGAATGCTGCAGCCGGTCGATCGGGAAGCCGCCATAATCGCCGTCGAGCAGTTGCAAATGGGTCAGCACGCGGTTCGCAAGGCCCTTGCCGAACGGCCCGAAGTGACTGCCGATCGCCATCCAGTCCTCGGGGCTGGCCTCCTCCATGGCGGTGAATGTCGCGCGCGGTCCGGCTTCGCCCATCAACGGTCTCCTTCGCCTCATCCTAGCCGCGCCGGCGGGCGAGCGAAAGGCTGGCGCAGGCGCGGGCTAGGCCAAGCGCCGCGGCTTGCCTATATCGGGGGGATGGCGAACCCGGACAGCGTACCTTGATGGGCAGCGACGGCGCCCGCGCAATCGGCGAGATCGAGGCCGACGGCGACGCCGCGGCGCGGCCGTTGGTTGCCAGCCGGCCGAAGGGTCCGGCCAAGCCGATCCTCAAGGGCGTCGGGCTCGACCAGCCGTTCTTCGGCGACAAGAACCGCGCCTTCTGGGTGCTGCAAACGACCGGCTGGACCGGTTACTTCATGCTCCGCGTGCTGTCGGGCGTGGCCAATTCGATGGGCATCATGTTCATCGTCCACGTCCTCCTGCTGACCGCCACCGGCTATTCGCTGACCCTGCTGATGGCGACATTGTACCGGCGGCTGATCGCGATGCGGGCGCTGTGGACGGCGATCCTCAGCCTGGCGACGGTGGTGGTTGCGTCATCGGCCTTCTCGTTCATCGAGACGTGGAGCCTGGCGACGTTCATCAACCCCGAGGCCAAGCCCGCGGGGCTGCAATTCTTCGGCGCGATCATCCTCGACTTCTCGATTTTGGCGGCGTGGTCGGCGATGTATTACGGGATCAACTATTATCTGCTGCTCGAAGAGGAAATCGACCAGCGCTCCCAGCTGGAGAGCCAGGCGTCGAGCGCCCAGCTGGCGATGCTGCGCTATCAGCTCAACCCGCATTTCCTGTTCAACACGCTCAATTCGATCTCGACCCTGGTGCTGCTCAAGCAGACCGAGCGGGCCAATGCGATGCTGGCGCGGCTGTCGTCGTTCCTGCGCTACACATTGGCCAATGAGCCGACCGCGCAGGTGACCCTGGCGCAGGAGGTCGAGACGCTGAAACTCTACCTCGAGATCGAGAAAATGCGCTTCGAGGACCGGCTGCGCCCGCATTTCCGCATCGATGCCGAGACGATCGGCGCGCGGTTGCCGTCATTATTGCTCCAGCCGCTGGTCGAGAATGCGATCAAATATGCGGTGACCCCGTCGGAAGGCGGCGCTGACATCTGGATCACCGCCAGCCGCCAGGGCCGCGCGGTGCGGATCGAAGTCGCCGACAGCGGGCCGTGCGGCGGCGCGGGCCTGGTGTCGTCGCAATCGACCGGGGTCGGACTGGCCAATATCCAGGATCGGCTGGCCCAGGCCTATGGCCCGGCGCATGGTTTTTCCAGCGGGCCGAACGAACAGGGGGGCTTCAGCGTTGTCCTCGAACTTCCGCTCGATGCGGCCAACAAGGATTGATCGATGACCATTCGCACCATCCTCGTCGATGACGAGCCGCTGGCGACCCAGGGACTGCAGTTGCGGCTCCAGGCGCACGACGACGTCGAGATCGTCGCCACCGCCGCCAATGGCCGCGAGGCGATCCGCGCGATCAAGACCCACAAGCCCGACCTCGTCTTCCTCGATATCCAGATGCCGGGGTTCGACGGTTTCTCGGTGGTCCAGGGCCTGATGGAGGTCGAGCCGCCGTTGTTCGTGTTCGTCACGGCCTATGGCGACCACGCCCTGCGCGCGTTCGAGGCGCAGGCGATCGATTATCTGATGAAGCCGGTCGAGGAGGATCGGCTCGCCGGGACGCTCGACCGGGTGCGCCAGCGGCTCGCCGAAAAGCGCGGGTCGGAGGACGCCGAACGCTTGAAGGAAGCGCTGGAGGAGCATGCGCCCGAAGCGGCGGAGACGCTGGCCGGAGAAAGCGCGGCGGAAGGGCCGGCCGCCAACCGCTTCGAGAAGATGATCAACATCCGCGACCAGGGCCAGATTTTCCGCGTCGACGTCGACACGATCGAGCGGATCGACGCCGCCGGCGACTACATGTGCATCCAGACCGGCGACAATACGTTGATCCTGCGCGAGACGATGAAGGATCTGGAGAAACGCCTCGACCCGCGCCGGTTCCAGCGAGTCCACCGCTCGACCATCGTCAACCTCGACCTGGTCAAGCAGGTCAAGCCGCACACCAACGGCGAATGCTTCCTGGTGCTCGATTCGGGCGCGCAGGTGAAGGTCAGCCGAAGCTATCGCGACGTGGTGGCGCGCTTCGTTCATTAGGGGAGAGCGGCGATGGCCAAGGTGACCGGACTGGGCGGCATTTTCTACAAGGTCTCGGACACCGACGCGACCAAGGCGTGGTATCGGGACAATCTCGGCGTCGGCGGCGATTATGGCGCGATGTTCCCGTTCAAGCAGGACGATCCCGAAGGCTTCACCATCCTCTCGCCGTTCAAGGACGACAGCGACTATTTCGCGCCGAGCGGATCGCCGTTCATGATCAATTTGCGCGTCGATGACCTCGACGGCATCCTCGCCGACCTCGCCGCCAAGGGGATCGAGCCGCTTGGCCGGCAGGACGAGGATTATGGCCGCTTCGCCTGGATCCTCGACCCCGACGGGATCAAGGTCGAGCTGTGGCAGCAGCTTGGGCCGGCGCCCGAATAAGCCACGTCACCGCTTGAGTTCGCGCCCGACCGGGTAGAGCAAGTAGCGCTCGTCGTAATAAGGCGTGCGCTGGTAAAACCAGCCGAGGCGCGCCTCGGGATCGGCGGCGAACTTGGGGTCGGCCTTGAGCTTGGCCGCGAACGCCGCCTTCAGCTTGGGGTCCGCCTCCAGCATGCGGTCGGCCAAAGGCGCGATGACATAGCCTTCGATATATTCGGTGCGCATCAGGATTTCGGGATAGAAATTCCACGCCAGCAGCGAGTCGGGGCTTTCCGGCTCAAGCATCGCCGCGGCGAGCAGGCCGAGCGGCTGGTCGGAGGGGACGCGGACCGATCCGGCGGGGAAGGTCTCGGTCCGCGCGGCATGGGCATAGGCCCCGGCCGACAGCGGAATATGGCCCTCATCGGCTTTGCCCAACTTGGGATCGGTCAGGCGCACCATGTCGAGCGTCACGGTGCGCGGCGCGGCGATCTGCTCGAACGCGATGCCATGCAGCTTGAGCAGCGCAATCACGTTGGGCTTGGTCACGGGCACCCACCAGGCGGCGGGGAGCGTCGCCACGATATCAGGCGCCGCGATGAAGATCGGCATCTTCAGCGTCACCGGACGGCCGAGCCAGCGCACTTCGTCGCCGCCCGACGCCGCCGAATGATAGGTGTCGTGGGCGATGCCCTTGAAGTCGGGAATGGTGAAGAAGGGCGTTGCCAGCGGCTTCCACGTCAGCACGGTGGTGGCCGGGCGCGCGGCGCGATCGGTCGCGATGGCGCGGGCCAGCCCGGCGCCCTCGGCGCCAACCAGCCGCAGCGATTCCTCGACCAGCACATAGGTTCCGAGGACGCGCTGACGATAGGGTTTCAGCGAATGGGTCTCGACCAGCACGCTCGGTTGTCGCGCCAGTTCGCCATAGCCGGTCGAATAGCGCGGCGAATCGGGGCTGAGGGTGCTGCCCTTGGCCGGATCGCGCGGATCGACCGGTTCGACGTAGAGGCCGGGGATGTGCCCGGCGCGCGCCAGCGCGGCGGTGACGGACGGGCGGTAATGCGCGTCGAGCCAGCGGCCGATCGCCGGTGAATGGGTCGGCGAACCGGCCCAGCCGGGGAAGGTAAAGCTGATATCATACTGATAATCGACCCCGTCCGAGACGTGCAGGTCGAGGATCAGCGCCGGGTCCAGCCGGTTGATGAAGCCGCGCATCGCCCGCATCTCGGGCGTGTCGGCCTTCACATAATCGCGATTGAGGTTGAGATTCTGCGCCGTCGTGCGCCAGCCCTGGTTGGCCGGCCCGCGCTGGTTGGGGCGGTTGAACGGCGAGACCCGTTCATGGCCGTCGGCATTGAAGATCGGCACGAACATCAAATCGGCATGGTCGAGGAGCTTGTCCTTTCCCCTGAGCGCGATGTCGCGCAGCAGCATCAGGCCGGCGTCCTTGCCATCGATCTCGCCCGAATGGATGCCGGCCTGGGCGAACAATAGAGGCTTGGGCCCGCCGCCGGGCTTTGCCGCGCGCACCGCATACAGCTCACGGCCCTGGGCGGTGTGGCCGAACGGGACGATGGTGAGCAAGGGCGAGGCGGCGACCAGGCGGTCGATGTAGGCGCGGGTTTCGGCGTAGGACGGGGTGGTGACGAAGCCGCTCGCTTCGGACGGCGTGATCCACGGGTCGGTCGGCGCGGCGACCAGCGCCTCGCTTCCGCCATGCCACGGCAGGGCTGGCGGCAGCGGCGCCGTCATGTCGGGGGCGGTTCGCGCCGGCAGCGGTGAAGCGATCAGGGCGAGGGCCGCGGCGGCGGCAAAGGAGCTGTGCATCGTGCCAGCCTAGGGACAGCCGCTGACGGTGGCAATCGAGGCTGCTATGGGAGCCAGGAACGGCGCAGGAGCAGGCAAGATGGCGAGCAAGTTCGAGACATTCGCGGCATTGCACGTGCCGGGCGATCCGGTGGTGCTGTACAACGTGTGGGACGTCGGCAGCGCGCTGGCGGTGGTCGCGGCTGGCGCCAAGGCGCTGGCGACGGGCAGCCACCCGGTTGCCGACGCCAACGGCTGGCCCGACGGCGAGCAGGTGCCGATCGACTTCGCTTTGGCGAATGCCCGGCGGATCGTCGAGGCGGTCGAGCTGCCGGTGGCGATCGATTTCGAGGGGGCCTATTCGGCCGATCCCGCCACCGGCGCCGCCAATGTCCTGGCGTTGAAGGCGACCGGCGCGGTCGGCTGCAACTTCGAAGACCAGGTGGTCGGCGGCGAAGGACTGCACCCGCTGGAGCTTCAGGCCCGGCGCATCTCCGCGATCCGTAAGGCAGTAGGGGCGGACTTCTTCATCAACGCGCGGACCGACCTGCTGCTCAAGCACAAGGACACCGACGACGCGCTGATCGGCGAGGCGATCGAGCGCGGCAAGGCCTTCGCCGACGCCGGAGCGAGCGGGTTCTTCGTTCCGCGCATCGCCGATCCGCGCCATATCGAGCGGGTGGTGCGCGAGGTGCCGTTGCCATTGAACGCCATCGCCTTCCCCGGCGCCCCGGCCAAGGCGGTATGGGCTGCGGCGGGGGTGGCGCGGATCAGCCACGGCCCGTTCCCGCACAAGGCGCTGATGAAGCAGCTGGAAGACAATGCGCGGGCCGCGATCCTCGGCTAAACCCGCGCCGTGAGCGAGACCATCGAGCAGCGCATCCGCGCCAAGGCAGCCGAGCTGGGCTTTGTCGCTTGCGGCTTTGCCCGGGCCGATGCCGCGCCACACGCCGGTGCCGGGCTGCGCGAGTGGCTGGCCGCCGGGCATCAGGGCGAGATGGGCTGGATGGAGGCGCGGGCCGACCAGCGGGCGAGCCCGACCGGGCTGTGGAGCGAGGCCAGCAGCCTGATCGCGCTGGCAATGAGCTATGCCCCGACGAGCGACCCGCTGACGCTGGCGGAGGAGCGGTCGCGCGGGCGGATTTCGGTCTATGCCCAGGGCGGCGACTATCACAAGACGGTCAAGAAGGCGCTGAAGGCGCTCGGGCGGTGGCTGGCCGATGAAGCCGGCTGCCAGTTGAAGGTGTTCGTCGACACCGCGCCGGTGATGGAGAAACCGCTGTCGGCCGCGGCCGGGATCGGCTGGCAGGGCAAGCATACCAATCTGCTCAGCCGGGAGCATGGCAACTGGCTGTTCCTGGGGATCATCTACACCACGCTGGAGCTTGAGCCCGACGCGCCGGCGAGCGATCATTGCGGCAGCTGCACGCGGTGCGTCGCCGCCTGCCCGACCGGGGCGATCGAGGCGCCGCACCGGCTCAATGCGCGCAAATGCATTTCCTACCTGACGATCGAGCATCCCGGGCCAATCCCGCATGAGTATCGCGCCGCCATCGGCAACCGCATCTATGGCTGCGACGATTGCCTGGCGGTGTGCCCGTGGAACCGCTTCGCCGAGGCCGCCGAGGCCAATCGCGCCTTCCTGCCCCGGGCCGAACTGGCGGCGCCGCGACTGGCCGATTTGCTCGCCCTCGACGACGCCGGGTTCCGCGAGATGTTTTCGGGATCGCCGATCAAGCGGATTGGCGTGGCGCGACTGATCCGCAACTGCCTGATCGCCGCCGGGAACAGCGGCGACGCCGGCCTGCGCGGAGCGGTCGCGCGACATGCGGGAAGCGACGACCCGGTGGTCGCCGACGCCGCCGCCTGGGCGCTCGAGCGGCTGCGCTAGCGTTCGGCGGCGAGGAGGGCCTCGCAGCCGGGCTGGTCGGTGTCGCGGCCGTCGTGGTCGCGGGTGTCGACGTGGGTGACGCGGGCGACGCCCTGCCCGCTTTCGGGGCCGTAGAGATAGGCGTCGAGGACGCAGCTTTTGGCGCGATACTGGAGCTTGAGGCCGTCGCCTTCGCGGACCTGGAGGTCGGGGGCGCCGAAGCGCTGGCCAAGCTCTTCGGTCGTCAGGCCGACGAGGTCGCCACGCTCGGCGCGGTTGGGCGCGACCGGTGTCGGCACCGGGACGATCGGCTTGGCGACGGGCGCGCAAGCGGCGACGAACAGCAAGGCGGAAATGGCGAGGCGGCGCATCGGCCCTGTGTGACGGGCGGCGGGCGCGCTGGCAAGCTTGCCGCACGCGTGCCGCGCGGCTAGGCGGGCCGCCTTTCCCCCGCAATCCTTTCCCCCGCAGCCAGGATGACCAGATGACCGACCCCCGCTTCGACGTGCTCGCCATCGGCAACGCCATCGTCGACGTGATCAGCGACGCCGGCGAGGAATTCCTGGCCAGCCAGGGCCTCGACAAGGGGTCGATGCGCCTGATCGACGAGGCAGAAGCGGTCCGGCTGTACGCAGCGATGGGTCCGGGGCGCGAAGTCAGCGGCGGATCGGCCGGCAATACCGCCGCGGGGCTGGCCGGCATGGGCATCCGCACCGGCTTCATCGGTCAGGTCGCCGACGACGAGCTGGGCGACATCTACCGCCACGACATCAAAGCGCAGGGGGTCGAGTTTCTGGTCGAGCCGCGCGGCGGGCTGGGCGCCACCGCGCGCTGCCTGATCCTTGTCACGCCCGACGCGCAGCGGACGATGAACACCTTCCTCGGCGCGGCGCAGCGGCTGAGCGTCGGTGCCGTCGATCTGGACGCGGTGCGCGACGCGGCGATCCTCTACCTTGAGGGGTATCTGTGGGATCCGGCCGAGCCGCGGGCGGCGATGGAAGCGGCGATCGACGCGGCCCATGCCGCCGGGCGCAAGGTCGCGTTCACCTTGTCCGACAGCTTCTGCATCGCCCGCCATCGCGGCGATTTCCTGCGCCTGATCGACGAGGGCAAGATCGACATCTTGTTCGCCAACGAAGCCGAGATCGGCGAGCTGGCCGGGACCGGCGACGTCGAGCAGGCGGTGGCGGCGTTCAAGGACAAGGTGTCGACGCTGGTGGTGACGCGCAGCGAGCAGGGCGCGCTGGCGGTTGCGGGCGACCAGCGGGCGCACGTGCCGGCCGAGCCGATCGAGCGGCTGGTCGATACGACCGGGGCGGGCGATTTGTTCGCGGCGGGGTTTCTGGCGGGCAAAGCGCGCGGGCTGGGGCTGGAGCGGTCGCTACGGCTCGGCGCGATCGCCGCGGCCGAGGTCATCCAGCATTATGGTGCACGGCCAGAGCGCGACTTGCGCGCGCTGGCCGGCGACCTGCTCGCTTAAGCGAGGATTGCGGTTTCGGGGAAGTCTTCGACGTCGAGCGCGGCCTTTTCGGCGGCGCGATCGGCACGGAAGCCCTGCAGCTTGCGCGCGCGGCTGGCCATATTCTCCCACGCCTCGGCGGCGCCAAGGCAGCGGTCGCGGACATTGGGAAGGGCAGCGGCATCGGCTTCGCTGCGGCACTGCGCAGCCCGTTCGGCATAAAATTCAAGCGTGGACAATGGCTGCTCCTTGAGACCCCGGGGAAAGCGCCTCCCCCGCCACGATGGCGGAGGAGGCAAGAGGGTCAGGCAGCCTGGAGGTTGACTGCGCTGGTACGGCCGCGGCCGTCTTCCTTCAGCTCGTACTGGACGCGCTGGTCGCGATCGAGCGTGCGCATGCCGGCGGCTTCCACCGCGCTGATATGAACGAACGCGTCGCTGCCGCCGTCTTCCGGCTGGATGAAGCCAAAGCCCTTGTCGGCGTTGAAGAATTTTACGGTTCCGGTGATCATTTCGAGTTTCCTTCTAAATCGGCCGACAGTCGGCCGATCATCGCTAG
>JBDSRV010000001.1:0-26206 GCA_039929125.1 Sphingomicrobium sp. | reverse complement strand
GCTCCTGCTCCATCCAGTCCATCGTCGCAGTGCCTTCGTGCACTTCGCCGATCTTGTAGGACTTGCCGGTGTAATAGAGGATGCGCTCGGTCGTCGTCGTCTTGCCGGCGTCGATGTGCGCCATGATGCCGATGTTGCGATAGCGGTCGAGCGGATGGCTGCGGGCCATGTCAGATTCCTTGAGAATGTTGGGAGCCGGCGGACCGGCGCCCCCACGATATAGGTACGAAAACTACCAGCGCCAGTTCTACCAGCGGTAGTGGCTGAAGGCGCGGTTCGCTTCGGCCATGCGATGCGTGTCCTCGCGCTTCTTGACCGCGTTGCCGCGGTTCTGCGAGGCATCCATCAGCTCGCCCGACAGGCGCCCGGCCATGGTCTTTTCCGACCGCGCGCGGGCGGCGGTGATGAGCCAGCGGATGGCCAGCGCCTGGGCGCGCACGTCGCGCACCTCGACCGGCACCTGGTAGGTCGCGCCGCCGACCCGGCGGCTGCGGACTTCGATGCCCGGCTTGATGTTGGTCAGCGCTTCGTGGAACACGCCGAGCGGATCCTTCTTGAGGCGCGCTTCGACGGTTTCGAGCGCACCGTAGACGATGCTCTCGGCGACCGACTTCTTGCCGTCGAGCATGACCGAATTCATGAACTTCGACAACGTGATGTCCCCGAACTTGGGATCGGGGAGGATGACGCGCTTTTCTGGGCGGCGACGACGGGACATAGCAAATTCCTTGTCTTGAGCGGCGCACCTGCGGTTAAGCGGCGCGGCCGGCGATCAACCTTATTTCGGGCGCTTGGCGCCGTACTTCGAGCGCGACTGGCGGCGGTCCTTGACACCCTGGGTGTCGAGCACGCCGCGCAGCACGTGATAGCGCACACCGGGAAGGTCGCGCACGCGGCCCCCGCGGATCAGCACCACCGAATGCTCCTGGAGGTTATGCCCCTCGCCCGGGATGTAGCTGATGACTTCGCGCTGGTTGGTCAGGCGGACCTTGGCAACCTTGCGCAGCGCCGAGTTCGGCTTCTTGGGCGTGGTGGTATAAACACGGGTGCAGACGCCGCGCTTTTGCGGGTTCTGCTCCATTGCAGGGACCTTGGACTTGGCCTTCTGCGGGTCCCGACCCTTGCGGATCAGCTGGTTGATCGTCGGCATGAAGCCTTCACCTTTCTGTGCCCGGAAGTCCCGGGCGGTTACTTTGCCCACAATTCCGCCCGAAAAGCGCGAAAAGCGCGAAGCCCGGGCGAACCTGTCGGCCGCCTGGCCATCGCGTCGTGGAGCAATGTTCAGCTCTTGCCCAAGCGGCGCCGCGAAGAATCGCCGGTCGCTCGGACAGGCGGCCCCTTACGGACGATTGGCGGTGAGGTCAACGGTGGAGCGGGCCGCCGCTTGCCGACAAAAGGCCCCCTCGCTAGTCTCGACCAGGGAGACGACAGCATGGCCGAACGCCTAACCTGGCCGCAATATTGGGACGCCTATCTGCTCGGCCATTCACGGCTGGCGACGCGGCTGGTTCATTATGCCGGCCTGTTCGCCGTGCCATTGCTCGGGATCGCGCTGGCGTGGTGGTTCCGCCAGCCACTGGTCCTGCTCGCCATCCCATTGGTCTATATCGCGGCAAGGGCGACGCATCCCTGGCTTGAGGTCAACAGCAACGAGCACTTCGCCGAGCGGCCTTATTGGAGCGCGCTCGCCTTCGGCAAGATGCTGCTGCTTGAGCTCAGCGGCCAGCTCAGACGGGAGTTGCGCCAAGCGCGCCAGCGCTGACGCCGCTTATTCGGTCGTCTTGCCGTCCCAGTGGTCGGCGGCGTGATTCGCCTCGGCGTCGCCCTTGGTCTTGTGGACCGTCTTGTCCTTGTGGTCGGGCGGGCCATAGAGGGTGTAGAGCTTGAGTGGCTCGGTGCCGTCGTTCCTGACATTGTGACGCGCCCCGGCCGGCACGACCACCGCATAGCCGTCGGATATCTTGCTGTCCTGGCCGTCGATGGTGACCACGCCCGACCCTGAATCGACGCGGAAGAACTGGTCGTTGTCGGGGTGGACCTCGGCGCCGATCTCCTCGCCCGGCTTGAGGCTCATCAGCACCAGCTGCAAATGCTTGCCGGTGTAGAGCACGCGGCGGAAATCGTCGTTGGCCTTGGTCGCTTGCTCGATATCGTCGTGATAGCCGTTCATCGCTCTTCCTCTTTTTTTCAGTCTTTCAGGGGGTCGTGGCCCCAGTTCATCAGCGAGTAGCGCCACCGCGAGGTGACGATGTTTTCCGGCCGTTGCGCGCTGTGGCGGCGGACATAGCCGACGACCTTGCGCATATGCTCATAATCGCCGTCGGTCAGCGCTGCCTTGCGGGTCCGCAAGATTTCGACGATCCGCCGGCCGCTGGCATGGCCGATGCTCTCGGTCTCGCCCGGCCGCTTGAACCCGACCCTTTGGCTTTGTTCGGTGCCGAGCCATTCCTCGATCTCGGCCGGGGCCATGTTTACCGCCGCCTGGAAACGGGCGAACACCTGGCCCCGGTCGAGGAACGTCACGCGCTACAGCTTGAGCGCGTTGAGCTTGTCGAGGTGGCCCTGGACCGCGGTCGCGGTGGCCGAAGCGAAGCTCTTGAGGCTCGGCGTCGCGCCGCCCGCGGCATAGGCCTGGAGCGCGCTCAGCGCTTCCTGGTGCGCCGCGATCTGCTGCGCCACATAGAGCTTGTCGAACTCGGCGCCCTTGGCCGCCTTCAGCGCGGCGAGATCGGCCTTCTGCTTGGTCGTCAGCCCGTCCGCCGGGGTGAACGGCGACGGCGCGGCCGAGGCGGCGGTCTTCAAATCGGCACCGGCCTTCTTGTGGTCGGCGGCGATCATCGACGCCATCGACTTGACCCCGGCCGAGCTCGCCTGGGTGGCGGCCAGCGCCGAGCTGTCGATCTCGTAATGGCCGCCGGCGGCGACGGCGTTGGCGAAGTCGGCATCGCCCATCGGCGCGGCGGCGGTGCCGTTCATGGCGTCGTTCAAGGCGGCTTCGTCGACCGTGGTCGAATCGTTGATGGCGACGTCGGTGGCGGCGTCTTTCTTGCCGCAGGCGGCGGCGGCGAGGGCCATTGCTGCGGCGGCGATAAGGGTGCTGTTACGCATGGGGGACTTCCTTTGGTTTCGTGCGGCAAGCCGCCGCCTTGCCAGAACGGACTAGATCGGCGCCCGTTCCGGAACACCGTCTGGCCCGCACGGTTCGCACTCGGCGCCGCGTCGCGGGCGGATATACAGCCGCTTGACCAGCGGGTAGCGCGCCGCCGCCTCGTCCTCGATCCGCTGGACGATCAGCTCGACCTCGCCGGCGGTGATATGGTCGTCGAAATCGACCGACAGCATGGCGGTGATCTGGTCGGGCGAGCTGTGGACGGTCAGCACTTCCCCGACCCCGGTCACCCCGCCCTGCGCGCAGACCATCCCGCGCAGGTCGGCGACCAGCATCGGGTCGGCGCTTTCGCCGATCAGCAACTGCTTCGATTCGACCGCCAGCACCCATGCGGTGAAGCCGAGGATGAGGCCGATGACGATCGACGCCGCGCCGTCGAACCGCGGGTCGCCGGTCAGCTGTGAGATGCCGAGGCCGACCGCGGCGACGACGATGCCGGCCATCGCCGCGCCATTTTCCAAGAGGACGATGAACCCCGGCGGATCCTTCGACGCCTTGACCGCCGCCACCCAGCCGAGCTTGCCCTTGGCCGCCTTGAACTCGACGAACGCGGTCCACGTCGACCCACCCTCCAGCAGGAAGGCGATCAGCAGCACAACGTACGCCACGATCGGCGCCACCGCCGGCTCCGGGTGGCGCATGTGGATGATGCCTTCGTAGACCGACACCCCGGCCCCCAACGCGAACACCATTACCGCGACCACGAAGCTCCAGAAATAGAGCTCGCGGCCATAGCCGAACGGGTGATGCTCGTCGGCCGGGCGGTTCGCCGCCTTGCGCCCCCACAGGAGCAGCAACTGGTTGGTCGAATCGACCACGGAATGGACGCCCTCGGTCAGCATCGCCGACGAGCCGGTGAACGCCGCCGCGCCGAACTTCGACACCGCAATCCCCATGTTGGCCGCGAACGCGATCCACAAGGTGCGGTTGTTATGGACGGTGTCGCTCACGTCATTCCCTTCATTGGCACCGCTGCCCGCAACGAAGCCGCGTCAGTCATTGCGCGGTCCTCAAGGCGAAACGGGACAATCGCTCGTAGTCGCCGCGGCAGGCGTTGGCGACTGCCTGCTGTTCGGGATCGAGCTTGACCGGCCGCTCGTCGGGCGCCGCGAACCCGCTGCTGGTCGCGACCGCGTCGTACCAGTGGGTGGCCCACACGCCATCGCTGTCGCGCAGCCCCGGTGCCCACGACAACATCGCCCGATCCCACGCCATCCCCAGCGCGTCGCACAGCAGGGCCAAAGTCCCCGTCGGGTCGCGCAGGATGTCGGCGCTGTCGACCACCGGCGGCGGCCGGCCAATGCGATCGGCTTCGCGCTCGAAATAGTCGACCTGGCGCGCGGTGCCGAGATGCTCGGGGCGAATGGCGATGCGCTTGGCGGCGTAACTGGCAACGACCCGTTGCGGATCGCGGATCAGGAAGGCGTGGGTCAGGCCGCGAAGGTCATCGACGCCGATCGGCCCGACCATGTGGTGCGCCATATGCTTCTGGTACCACACCGGCGCGTCGCCCGGGGCCGACCCGGTCACGGCCCGCGCGACGCTCGTCCAGTCGGTGTCCATCGCCGCGATGACTTCTTGCGCCATCGGCTGCTGGTCGCCGGTCGCCTTGAGATAGGCGCCGTAGAACGGCTCGTCGCTGACCACCGTGTCGGGCCGGCTGCCGAAGCTGCGCATCAGCGCGGTCGACAGGTTGCGCGGCCCCGACCACATCGCGATGCGGATCGTCATCCCGCGCCGACGTCCTTGTCGAGCCGCGCCAGATATAGTTGCTGGAGCCGCTCCACGATCGGCCCGCGCTGCGTCGAGATCACCCGCCCGTCGATGATCCCGACCGGCGCCACCCCGGCGAAGGTGCCGGTGGTGAACGCTTCGTCAGCGCCATAAACATCGGTCAGCGAGAAATTGCGTTCGACCGCGGTGATGCCGGCCTCGCGCGCCACCTCGAGCACCAGCCCGCGGGTAATCCCGTCGAGGCAATAGTCGCCGCTTGAGGTCCACACTTCGCCATCGCGGACGATGAAGAAATGGGTCGAGTTGCAGGTCGCGACAAAGCCATGCGGGTCGAGCATCAGCGCCTCGTCGGCGCCGGCCTCGGCGGCCTGGATGCAGGCGGTGATGCAATTGAGCTTGCTGTGGCTGTTGAGCTTGGGGTCCTGGACGTCGGGATAGCCGCGGCGGACGTGGACAGTGAACAACCGAAGCATCCGCGTCGCGGTCTCGGGCACCGGCGCCTTATACTCGGGGATGATGACGATCGTCGCCGGCGAGATCACCACGCGCGGGTCCTGATAGGGCGTCGAGCGGATGCCGCGCGTGACCATCAGCCGGATGTGGACACCGCCGCCGTCCATCTTGTTGGCGGCGAGCAGATCATAAAGCCGTTTCGTCAGTGCTTCCCGGTCGATCCCAATGTCCATCGCGATCGCCTTTGCCCCGCGATAGAGCCGGGCGAGGTGACGATCGAGGCGCGCAATCCGCCCGCGGTGAACCCGCATCCCTTCCCACACCCCGTCGCCGAGCATGAACCCGCTGTCGAACACCGACACCACCGCCTCGGCCCGCAGGACGTGCGCCCCATTGACGTCGATCAGGACCGACGCATTGCGCGGATCGGGGACGAAGTGGTGGGTACCGGTGGCGGGCGCGTCGGTTGTCAAATGTGGATCACCTTGCCGTACGCGGCGAGCACGCTTTCGTGCATCATTTCCGACAAGGTCGGGTGCGGGAAGACGGTTTGCATGAAATCGGTTTCGACCAGCTCGGCGGTCTTGCCGATGGTGTAGCCCTGGATCAGCTCGGTGACTTCGGCGCCGATCATGTGCGCGCCGAGCAACTCGCCGGTCTTAGCATCGAACACCGTCTTCACGAACCCCTCGACCTCGCCCAGCGCGATCGCCTTGCCGTTGCCGATCGCCGGGAACTTGCCGACGCGGACCTCGTGCCCCGCTTCTTTGGCCTTGGCCTCAGTCAGCCCGACGCTGGCGATCTGCGGGTGGCAGTAAGTGCAGCCGGGGATGTTCCTGGCATCCATCGCATGCGGGTGGGCGTCCTTGTTGCCCAGCGCCAACGCGATCGCCTCGGCCGCGATGACGCCCTCGTGGCTCGCCTTGTGCGCCAGCCACGGCGGCGCGGTGATGTCGCCGATCGCCCAGATGCCGGGGACGTTGGTGCGGCACATCGGGTCGGTCTTGAGGAAGCCGCGGTCGGTCTCGACCTTGAGCGCTTCGAGTCCGATATTCTCGGTATTCGGCACGATGCCGACCGCGACGATGCAGTGGC
Organism: Sphingomicrobium sp.; assembly: GCA_039929125.1. GTDB lineage: Bacteria > Pseudomonadota > Alphaproteobacteria > Sphingomonadales > Sphingomonadaceae > Sphingomicrobium. The sequence goes on along the minus strand of JBDSRV010000001.1, from coordinate 19,755 downwards.
TGAAGCGCTGCTCACTGGTCTTGCCGTCGGCGGTCTTGATCGTCGCCGCGACGCCCTTGGCATCGGCCTTGAGGCTGTCGACCCCGGCCCCGGTGAGAATCGTCATGCCCTGCTTGGCCAGCGATTTATGCAGCGCATCGCTGACGTCGGCATCCTCGACCGGGACGATGCGGTCGAGCATCTCGACCACCGTCACCTTGGACCCGAGGTCGTTATAGAAGGATGCGAACTCGATCCCGATCGCGCCCGAGCCGATGACCAGCAGTTCGCCCGGCATCTCGGGCGGCGTCATCGCGGTGCGATAGGTCCAGATGCGCTTGCCGTCGGCCTTGGCGAACGGCAGCTCCCGCGCCCGCGCGCCGGTGGCGACGATGATGTGTTTCGCGGCGAGTTCGTTGAGTTTTCCGTCTTTCGTCACGGTCAGCTTGCCGACCCCGGTCAGCGCGCCGTCGCCCATGTGGACCGTGATCTTGTTCTTTTTCATCAGATGCGTGACGCCCTGGTTCAATTGCTTGGCGACGGCGCGGCTGCGCGCGACGACCTTGGCCAGGTCGAACCCCGGCGCGCCGGCCGAAAGCCCGAACGCCTCGGCATGCTTCATGTGGTGGAAAATCTCGGCCGATCGCAGCAGCGCCTTGGTCGGGATGCACCCCCAGTTGAGGCAGATCCCGCCGAGCAACTCGCGCTCGACGATTCCCACCTTGAGGCCCAGCTGCGCCGCCCGGATCGCCGCGACATAGCCGCCCGGCCCCGAGCCGAGGACGATGAGGTCATATTGGTCAGCCATGCTTCTCTTCCTTCGCCGCAATCGCCCGCGGCCTGTCGTCATCGCCCAGAGCGACGAAGGTGAATTGGCCCTTGGCGACGTCAAATTCGCGCTCGCCGTCGCGGTCCCGCGCTTGCGCCTCGACGGCGATGGTCATCGAGCTGCGGCCTTGCTTGATGAGGTCCGCGAACACCGAAATCTCGTCGCCGACCCTGGGCGCGCCGGTGAAGCTCAAGCCGTCGGCGGCGACCACCACGCATTTGCCCCGCGCCGTGCGCGACGCCAGGCTCCCCGCGGCGAGCGCCATCTGGCTCATCAGCCACCCCCCGAACACCCCACCATAGGGATTCGTGTCGGCCGGCATGGCGGTGACGCGGATGACGGGGATGCGGCCAAGCATCATGCGTGTCGCAAGCCGCGAAACTGACGGTCGAGGCCGAGCCATAGCAACGCTGCGGCGGCAGCGACCCCGACCAATACATAAGGCGCGCGCGGCTCACCAAGGACATTCCGACCGGAAGCGATTGAATAGGTTGCCAGGGTAAAGGCAATATTCGCAGCGGCCACCGCCAAGCCCTGAACCGCGAGCCCTCTCGTCTCAAGCAAGCGTGCAACAGGCATCTGGATGGCGACGATGCCGAATAGCGCGGGCAGGCCCACAAAGATCAGGGACGTAACGACCGAAAACATCAATGCCCCTGAAGCCGCGGACTGAGTCAGCCAAAAGAGGAAGATGCAAGTCGCCGTCAGCACGATGAGCGCGCAAGAAACAAGAACGGCCTTGACCTCGCCAGCCCGCATCAAGCCACCAGCCCCAGCGGGTTCTCCACCAGCGCCTTGAACGCCTTCATCAGCCGGGCGCCGTCCGCCCCGTCGATGGCGCGGTGGTCGAAGCTGCCGGTGGCGCTCATGACGGTGGCGATCTGCAAGGCATCGTCGATCACATAGGGGCGCTTTTCGCCGGCGCCGATGGCCATGATCATGCCCTGCGGCGGGTTGATGACCGCTTCGAATTGCTTGATGCCGTACATGCCCATGTTGCTCAACGACGCGGTGCCGCCCTGATATTCTTCTGGGGCGAGCTTGCCGTCCTTGGCGCGAGCGGCGAGGTCGTGCATTTCGGCCGAGATCGCGCTGATCGCCTTAGCCTCGGCGCCGACGACGATCGGGGTGATGAGCCCGCCGGGGATGCTCACGGCCACCGAAATGTCGGCGCGGCTGTATTTGATGAGCGTGTCGCCGGCGAAGCTGACGTTGCATTCGGGCACTTCGATCAGGGCCACGGCGAGCGCCTTGATCATGAGGTCGTTGACGCTGAGCTTGACGCCTCGGCCGGTCAGACTGGCGTTCAATTCGCCGCGCAGCTTGAGCAGCGCATCCAGTCGCACGTCGACCGTCAGGTAAATGTGCGGAACCTGCTGTTTCGATTCGGTCAGGCGGCGCGCGATGGTTTTGCGCATGTTCGAAAGCTTGACGACCTCATGCGGGATGTCGCCCGGCTCCGCCGGCGCGGCATGAGCCGACAGCGCGGCCGGAGCGGCCTTGGCGCCGCCGGCCTTGTCGCCGAGGTCGGCGCGGACAATGCGGCCGCCGGGGCCGCTGCCCGACAGCGAGGCAAGGTCGATGCCCTGTGCTTCGGCCAAGCGGCGGGCGAGCGGGCTGGCCTTGATGCGGTCGCCGGTGTCGGGCCTTGGCGCGACCGGCGCAGCAGGTTCAGGCGGAGTCTCGCCGCCGCCCTTGGCGGGCGGCGCCGGGGCGGGTGTGGCAGGCTCGGGCGCCTTGGCTTCCGGCTTCGCTGCCTTCGCCTCGGGAGCGGGGCTGGCCGCCTCGCCGTCGCCTGACATCAGCGCGATCGGGGTGCCGACTTTGACGCCGTCGCTGCCTTCGGGGACAAGGATCTTGGAGATCGTGCCTTCGTCGACGGCTTCGAACTCCATCGTCGCCTTGTCGGTCTCGATCTCGGCGAGGAGGTCGCCCGATTTGACGACATCGCCCTCCTTGACCAGCCACTTGGCGAGCGTCCCCTCCTCCATCGTCGGCGACAAAGCGGGCATCTTGAGTTCGAGCGGCATGAGCGTTTCCGGCTGTGGCAGATATGCCCGGCACAAAGGCCAAAGCGACGCACCGGGTCAAGGGGCAGGCCAAATAAGCGTGTGCATCCTTGCATGACGCGGCGCATTCAAGCAGCCTTGGCGGCGCATTGGGGGAATGACGATGGCCCGCACCTATCTGGTGGTGATCGACGACAGCGCCGAGGCGCGCACCGCGCTGCGCTTCGCCTCGCGGCGGGCGGCCAAGACCGGCGGCTCGATCGAGGTGCTGGCGGTGGTCCAGCCGCAGGACTTCGTCCAGTGGGGCGGGGTCCAGGCGGCGATCGAGGAAGAACAGCGCCTGCGCATCTCGGCCAGCGTCACCGCCTCGGTCGGCGAGATCATCGACGCCGCCGGGATCACGTCCGAAATCGTCGTGCGCGAAGGCGACCCGGTGAGCGTCGTACGGGCCTATGTCGGGACGCGCGCCGACATTGCCGCTTTGGTGCTCGGCGCCGCCGCCTCGGGCCACCCCGGGCCGCTGGTCGCGGACTTCACCGGCAATGACGCGGGCAAATTGCCGTGCCCGGTGATGATCGTCCCCGGCTCGCTCACCGACGAGCAGCTCGAGCAGTTAAGCTAGAGCGCCTGCCAATATCTCGCCGAGCTTCACGCAGCCGGCTTCGTCGTCGGCGTCGAAGCGGGCGGTTAGCGGGCTGTCGATGTCGAGCACGGCGATGAGCCTGCCGTCGGCGCCGACAATCGGCACGACGATCTCGCTGTTCGAGGCGGCGTCGCAGGCGATGTGGCCGGGAAAGGCGTAGACGTCATCGACGCGCTGGACCTGCAAGGTCGCCGCCGCGGCGCCGCAGACGCCGTCGCCGATCGTGATGCGGATGCACGCCGGGCGGCCCTGGAACGGCCCGAGCACCAGTTCGCCGTGCCCGAGGTTGCGATAAAAGCCCGCCCAGTTGATGTCGGGCAACGATTCCCAGATCAAGGCGGCGGCGTTGGCCATGTTGGCGACCGGGTCCGGCTCACCCTCGACCAGGGCGGCGAGCGCGGCGGCGAGGTCGCGGTACAAGGTCGGCTTGTCGGCGGCGGTGATCTTGTGGTCGAACATCAGTAATCCGTTACTTTCCCGCGGCCCTGCTTGACGGCGCCGCGGCCTTTCTTGGCGTCGACGCGCCTGGCCTTGGCGGCGCGGCTCGGGCGGGTCGGGCGGCGCCGCGCTTCGACGATATGGGCCTCGGCGAGCAATTTCGCCAGCCGGGCGCGGGCGTCGTCGCGGTTGGCTTCCTGGCTGCGAAAGCGGCGCGCGGTGATGATCAGTTCGCCGCCGCTAGTCAGCTTGGAACCCGCCAGCCGCTTCAGCTTGGCGTAGACGAGCGGCGGAAGGCCGAGGCGGAACACGTCGCAGCGCAACTGGCAGGCGGTGGCGACCTTGTTGACGTTCTGCCCGCCCGGCCCGGTGGCGGCGAGGAAGCGTTCGCTCAGCACCTCCTCGGGCACGGGAGGATCGTCAGCCGGCGGCGACATGGTCGAGCCAGCGGCCGAAGCGTTCGGGGACGGGCGCGGTGACATCGATCGCCGCCTTGGGATCGCGCGGCACGACGAGGCGCCAGGCGTGGAGCAGCATGCCGCTATCGGGCAGCACCATGTCGCCGGGTTCGTCATCGTCGTCGGCGCGGGCATAGACCGGGTCGCCGACGATCGCGGCGCCGAGGCCGCGCGCGGCGTGGATGCGGATCTGATGGGTGCGACCGGTCTCGGGCTTGAACTCGACCAGGCTCTGGCCGTCTGCCTCGGCCAGCCGGCGCCAGCGGGTGACCGCCGTCTTGCCGCCATCGTCGATGACCATCCGCCAGCCGCGCGCCGCGCTCGAGCGCTTGGCGAGCGGCAGGCTGATCTCCCCGGACTCGCCGGGCGTCGGGCCGTCCACCACCGCGAGGTAGGATTTCTGCACCGATCCGGACTCGAATGCCTGCTGAAATTTGGCGCGGCTCTTGTGATTGCGGGCGAACAACAAGCAGCCCGAGGTGTCGCGGTCGAGCCGGTGCATGGCGACCGGCGGGCGGGCGAAGCCCAGCGTCAACTCGCCGATCCTGGCCTCGACGCTGGCACCCCCGGCGCGCGGCGCATCGACCGCCAGCCCGGCGGGCTTGTCGATGACGATCGCCTCGCCGTCGATGAACAATATATAGTCTTCAAGTGTCACGTCTTGTCCCCGGCCGCGTCGATGCCTCTTAGTCTAGTGATGCGCGCGTGCAACGCCTGTGCAGCATTGCCCCACTTCACACCTTATTAACCTTTTGCCTTCAGACATGGCATGGTTAATGGGCGCTTAGACGTCGTTAAGATTGCGCAACTAGTGGCGATCCGGCGGCTGAACAGGGGTGTTGAATATGCGGGTTCTGCTGATCGAAGACGAGGCGACCATCGCCAAGAGCATCGAGTTGATGCTCGGCACCGAGGGCTTCAACGTCTATACGACCGACCTTGGCGAGGAAGGCCTCGATCTGGGCAAGCTGTATGATTACGATATCATCCTGCTCGATCTCAACCTGCCCGACATGCACGGTTACGACGTGCTCAAGAAATTGCGCACCGCGAAAGTCGGCACGCCCGTCCTGATCCTGTCGGGCATGAGCGAGATGGACAGCAAGGTCCGCGCGCTCGGCTTCGGCGCCGACGATTATGTCACCAAGCCGTTCCACCGCGACGAACTGGTCGCCCGCATCCACGCCATCGTCCGCCGTTCGAAGGGCCACAGCCAGTCGGTCATCCGCACCGGCAAACTGGCAGTCAACCTCGACGCCAAGACGGTCGAAGTTGACGGCAGCCGGGTCCATCTGACCGGCAAGGAATATGCGATGCTCGAGCTGCTCTCGCTGCGCAAGGGTACCACGTTGACCAAGGAAATGTTCCTCAACCATCTCTACGGCGGGATGGACGAGCCCGAACTCAAGATCATCGACGTGTTCATCTGCAAGCTGCGCAAGAAGCTCAGCCTGGCGTGCGGCGGGGAGAATTACATCGAGACGGTGTGGGGCCGCGGCTATGTGCTGCGCGACATCGAAGCCGACACCGCGCCCGAAGCGGCGGTCGCCTGAGACGAATTCACAGACCCATTCCACTGGGGGCAAGGAACGGCGGGGCAGCGATGCTCCGCCGTTTTTCCGTGGGCCGAATGTTCACAATGTTCGCGGTCGTGAAGGCGACTGCAGCAGCGGTCCGGGTCCTACAGGCGAGCGCGCCGGTGAGCCGATCGGTTGAAAGAGCCGAGCCGATCGCGGCAAGCCAAGCAGACGAAATCCTACATCGGAAGGAGATTCGTGCGGTGGGGTTCCCGCTTGGCTAAGCGTCGACGAGGATTCGGCGGGGGGAGCGAACCGGGAGCGGCTGATCGATTATTGTCGGCGCCTCCGCCGGGGCGTCGAGCCGGCGCCAGCCGTCGCGGCCGAGGCGTTCCATCGGGCGGAAGTTGGTCTTGTAGGCCATCCGGTCCGAGCCTTCGACCCAATAGCCGAGATAGACGAACGGCAGGCCGGCGCGGGCGGCGCGGGTGATGTGGTCGAGGATGATATAGGTGCCGAGGCCCTTGCGCGCGCCCTCCCCTACATCAAAGAAGCTGTAGATCATGCTGAGGCCGTCGGCCTGCTGGTCGCTCAAACAGGCGCCGACGAGCTTGCCAGGGCGGCCATCGACCGACGGCTCGCGATATTCGATGACGTAGGAGCGGACCGGGGTCTGCTCGACCATGTCGGCGAAGTCGTTCTCGTCCATTTCGATCATGCCGCCGCCGGGGTGGCGATTGCCGAGGTAGCGGCGGAGCAATTCATACTGCTCCTCGGTCGACCACGGCTTGCACGCCGACACCTCGAGGTCGGCGTGGCGGCGGGCGAGCTTGCGCTGGCTGGCGCTGGCTTCGAACTGGTCGGCGAGGACGCGGACCGAGACGCAGGCGGTGCAATCGATGCACGACGGGCGGTAGGCGACCGATTGCGAGCGGCGAAATCCGATCCGCCCGAGCGCCTCGTTGAGCTCGCCCGCGTTGCGCCCGTTAAGCTCGGTGAACACCTTCCGCTCGACCTTGCCCGGGAGGTAGGGGCACGGCGCCGGATTGGTCACGAAGAACTTCGGGAAGCGGAATGGTGCGCTCAATCCAGGCGGCCTTTTCAAACTGGTTACGAAACCCTTTATGCGTCCGGTAAACGCCGATGGAAAGAGTTTGGAGCAGCGAAAAGAAGGTTAAGGGCGGGACTGTCCCAACCCGGGCCAGCCGATGGTTAACAGGGCCGCGCCCAAGCCGCTCAAAAGCTAGTCGAGTTCGGCGCGCTCGACGTCGAAGCCGGCGGCTTCAAGGCGGCCGATGAGGCGCTCGATCGCTTCGGCGTCGCGGGCCTCGCATTCGACCTCGATGACGGTGTCCTTGGCCGGCAGTCGGGTGAAGATGCGGTGGTGGGCGACCTCGATGATGTTGACGCCGCATTCGTGGAACTTGGCGGTGATCGCGGCGAGCGCGCCGGGCCGGTCGGCGGCGGCGATGCGCAGGCGGGCGATGCGGCCGCAGCGGACGAGTTCGCGCACCAGCACGTTGGCGAGCAGATGCGGGTCGATATTGCCGCCGCACAGGACGGTGCCGACCTTGCGCCCGCGGTAACGTTCGGGATCGCCGAGGATGGCCGCGAGGCCGGCCGCGCCGGCGCCCTCGACGACGGTCTTCTCGATCCCCACCAACAGCGCCACGGCATGCTCGATCTCGCGCTCGGCGACGAGGTCGATGCGGTCGACGAGGTCGGCGATGATGCGCCGGGTGAGCTCGCCCGGATGCTTGACGGCGATGCCTTCGGCGAGCGTGTCGCCGCCGATGGCGCGGGCGCCGCCGTCGATGACATTCTTCATCGCCGGGTACAGCTCGGCCTCGATGCCGACGATCTCGATCCCTTGCTTGATCGCCTTGGCGGCGATGGCGATGCCGGAAATCAGCCCACCGCCGCCGATCGGCACGACCAGCACGTCGAGGTCGGGCGCCGCCGCCAGCATCTCGAGCGCGATCGTCCCCTGCCCGGCGATGACCGCCGGATCGTCGAACGCGTGGACGAACACCTGGCCGGTCGCGGTTTCGATCTCGTGGGCGCGGACGAAGCAATCGTCGACTTGGGTGCCGTGGAGCACGACCTCTGCGCCATGGCCTTCGGTCTGGGTGACTTTGATCATCGGCGTCGACAGCGGCATGACGATGGTCACCGGGATGCCGAGGCGGCGGCCGTGATAGGCGACCGCCTGGGCATGGTTGCCGGCCGACGCGGCGACGACCCCGCGGGCGCGCTCTTCGGCGGTCAGCTGCAGCAATTTGTTGAGCGCGCCGCGCTCCTTGTAGGCGGCGGTGAACTGCAAATTCTCGAACTTGAGCCACAGCTCGGCGCCGACCAGGTCGGACAAGGTGCGGCTGAGGTGGGTCGGGGTGTGGACCACGGCGCCCTTGATGCGGGCGGCGGCAGCCTCAATGTCGGCAAGGGTTGGCGCTTCACTCATGGCAGCGCGGACTAGCTCTTCCGCGTCTTGCAAACAATGCTATGCGATCAGCCATGCACAGACCCTCATTGGCGCTTGCCGCGCTGCTTCTCGCCGCCGCCACCAGCCCCGCCAGCGCCGACACGTTGATCGACAACGTCAATGGCGTGCAGGTCGACGCCGGCGGGCATTTGCAGCGCTTTACCGGCGTGCTGATCGGCAACGACGGCAAGGTCGTGCGGCTGTTCGCCGGTGGCGATCTGCGGCCGAAGCGGGTCGATTACCGGCTCGATCTGCGCGGCAAGGTGATGCTGCCCGGGCTGATCGACGCCCACGGCCACGTCATGGCGCTGGGCGAGGCGGCGATCCTGCTCGATGTTACCGGCACACGCTCGATCGCCGAGCTGCAGCAGCGGCTGAAGGCCTATGCGGCGACCAACCCGATGCCGCGGTGGATCGTCGGGCGCGGCTGGAACCAGGAGGTCTGGAGCGACGGGCGGATGCCGACCGCGGCCGACCTCGACGCGGTGGTCGCCGACCGGCCGGTGTGGCTGCAGCGGGTCGACGGCCACGCCGCGGTCGGCAATTCGGCGGCGCTGCGCGAGGCCGGGATCACCGCCGCGACCAAGGCGCCGGCCGGCGGGCGGATCGAGAACGGGCTGTTCACCGACGCCGCGACCGACCTGGTGACCGCGAAAATGCCGCCACCGGTGCCGGCCCAGCTCGACCGTGCCTTGATCGAGGCGCAGCGGATGCTGCTGTCGAACGGGCTGACGGCCGTGGCCGACATGGGCACCGAGGAAAGCGGCTGGAACGCGATGCGGCGGCTGGGCGATGCCGGGCGGCTGCAGGTCAGGATCATCAGCTATGCCTTCGGGATCGAGCCCTTGCTGTCGATCGCCGGGCCGCACCCGACCCAGTGGCTGTACGACGGGCGGCTCAGGATGGTCGGGGTCAAACTCTACGCCGACGGCGCGCTGGGGTCGCGCGGAGCGCTGCTGAAAGCGCCGTACAGCGACAGCCCCAGGACCCGCGGGCTGAGCCTGATCGACGACGCCAAGCTGAAGAATGTCGCGAGCCGCGCGGCGATGGACGGGTTCCAGGTGGCGGTCCACGCCATCGGCGATGCCGCCAACGCCCAAATCATCGGCGCCTATGAAGAATTGGCGCTGACCTATACTGGCGACCGCCGCTGGCGGATCGAACATGCCCAGGTGCTCGACCCCGCCGACATCCCGCGGCTGGCGAAGACGGGGATCATCGCGTCGATGCAGCCGACCCACGAGACCAGCGACCGGACGATGGCCGAAGCCCGGCTCGGCCCGGCGCGGCTGGCGGGCGCCTATGCGTGGCAGACCATTGCCAGGAGCGGGGCGCGGATGGCGCTGGGGTCGGACTTTCCGGTCGAATCGCCCAACCCCTTCCCCGGCCTCAGCGCGGCGGTCAGCCGCCAGGGGATGGACGGCCAGCCGGCCGGCGGCTGGCACCCCGAGGAACGGTTGAGCTTCGAGCAGGCGCTGGCCGGGTTCACCCGCGGCGCGGCCTTTGCCGGGTTCGCTGAGGACCGCATCGGCAGCCTCGATCCCGGCCATTACGCCGACTTCATCCTGGTCGACCGCGACCCCAGCCAGGTACCGCCGATGGAACTGGCGCGGACGAAAGTGCTGGAGACGTGGGTGGCGGGCCGCAAAGTGTGGCAGGCCGCGGCGGCTAGCGCGACGGGAGCGCCGCCGCCCGCCCGCTGAGCATCGCCGGGGTCAGGATCTGCGGCAATTCCTCGGGCGCGGCGGCGCCGGGCGCGTACCACAGGTACAAAGGCACCCCCGCCCTGCCCCGGCTTTCGAGCAAGCGGGTGATCGCCGGGTCGCCATTGGTCCAGTCGCCGACCAGCACCTTGACGTGGGCCTTGCCGAACGCGGCGCGGACGCTGTCGCGGTCGATCGCGGCGGCTTCATTGGCCTTGCACGTCAGGCACCAGTCGGCGGTGAAATAGACGAACAGGGGATCGCCCGCCGCGACATGGCGAGCGACCGCGGCCTCGCTCCACGCCTCGGCGCCAAGGGGCACGCGCGCCACGGCGGTCTGGCGCTGGGGCACGAGCAACGCGGCGGCGCCGACGAGGAGCGCCGCGGCGGCCAGCGCGACAAGGCCGTTGGGCTCGCCGCGCCGCTGCCGCCAGCCGGCCCACAGCAGCAACAGGCTGAGCCCGGCAACCGCGACGAGGCCGGCGAGCAAGGCCGGCTGCCCCGCTTGGCGATAAAGCAGCCACAGGCAGCCGACGGCGGTGGCGATCATCGGCACGGCAAGGAAGCGCTGAAGCCGCACCATCCACGGGCCGGGGCGCGGCAGGCGCCTGGCGAGCGCGGGGACGAAGGCGACCAACACGAATGGCAGCGCCAGGCCGAGGCCGAGCGCGGCGAACACCGCGACCGATCCGATCGCCGGCAGCAGCAGAGCGGTGCCGAGCGCGGCGCCGAGGAACGGCCCGGCGCAGGGCGTGGCGACGAACGCGGCGAGCGCCCCCGTGCCGAAGCTGCCGAGCGGCTGCCGCTCCCCCGCCAGCACCGGCATTTCGAAGGCGCGCAGGAGATTGAGGCTGATCGCGGTGGCCAGCAGCAGCAGCAGGATGGTGGTGCGCGGATCCTGCAGCTGGAACGCCCAGCCGGCGGCGCTGCCCCCGGCCCTGACCGCCAGCAGCAAGGCGCCGAGCAGGCCGGTGCCGATGACCGCGCCGGCGGCATAGGCGAGCGCCCCGCGCCGCGCCTCCTTGGCATCGCCGCCCGACTTGGCGAGGTGCATGGCCTTCAGGGCGAGGATCGGGAACACGCACGGCATGAGGTTGAGCAACAGGCCGCCGACCAATGCCCCGAGGATCGCGAGCAGCACCGCCTTGGCGCCGAGCGCGCCGATCAGGTCTCCGCCGCTCGGCACCGGGCCGGGCACCGCGCGGAATTCCAGCCCGCGGCCGTCGCCCAAGGCGAGCACGCCGCCCAGCGTGGCGGGGTCGCCGCGCCGGCGCTTGAGCTCGGCAATAAGGATGTCGCCCTTGCGGCGGAAGGTTTGCGGGGCGGCATAATCGACCGGGCCGTCGTCGGCGGGGAAGACATAGGGCTCGCCGAGCGTGACGCTGGCAGGCAGCGGGATGGCGAGGCGCAGGCGGTCCCCGGCAATGGCGAAATGCGCCACGGCGGCGATCGGCCGCGGCAGCGCGCGGCGCCAGTCGTTGAAGCGCGGGTCGGCGGCGCGGCCTCTGCCGATGGCCAGGTCGAGCGACAAATCGCCATGTTCGGGGACGCAGATCGTGTCTGTGCAGGCGAGCCAGTTGGCGGTCGCGCGGAGCGGCAACGTCCCGCCGCCGCCGGCCGGGACGTCGAGCCGGGTCAGCAGCGCATAGTCGCGCTCATAAACGTAGTTGACGAGGCCGGCGACGAGCAGCCGCTGCGGCACCGGGTAGCGCAAAGGGCCGATGGTGGCGCCGGCGGGAAGCTGCCACTCGATCCGCATCGGCAGGCCGGCGTCGCCGGGGTTGAGCCAATAGCCGTGCCAGCCGGGCCGCGTGTGCATGACGACGGCCAGTTCGACCGCGCGGCCCGGCAGCGCGGGTCCTTCGGCGACCAGCTCGGGCTGGATGGCGTTGACGCGGCTCGCCAACTGCGCCGAGCCGGGCGCGGCGAGGAACAGCAGGAGGAGACTTAACCACCGTAGCATTGTCACCCATAATCCGTTCGGGCTGAGCCTGTCGAAGCCCTGTACTTCAGTTTCGCGAAACAGGAAGAACGGTCCTTCGACAGGCTCAGGACGAACGGATCGTTGCGGGCCATCGGGACTGGCGCCCTAGTCGAGGTTGGGCCTCAGCCAGCGGGCGGCGGTTTCGACGTCGATCTGGCGGCGCTCGGCATAATCCTCGAGCTGGTCCTGGCCGATGCGCGCGACCCCGAAATACTGGCTTTCGGGGTGGGCGAAGTAGAAGCCCGAGACCGCCGAGGCGGGGAGCATGGCGAAGCTTTCGGTCAGGCGGATGTCGGCGCCCTCGCCCAGCAGCCGCATCAGGATCGGCTTCAAACCATGGTCGGGGCAAGCGGGATAGCCGGGCGCCGGGCGGATGCCGCGATACTCCTCGCGGATCAATTGATCGGTGGTCAGCGCCTCGCCCGCGGCATAGCCCCACAAATTGGTGCGGACGTGTTGATGGAGCCGCTCGGCGAAGGCTTCGGCGAGGCGGTCGGCGAGCGCCTTGAGCAAGATGTCGCTGTAATCGTCATGGTCGGCGGCGAAGCGGGCGAGGTGCGGCTCGATGCCGTGGATGGCAACCGCGAACCCGCCGAGCCAATCCTCTTCGCGCGGCATGATGAAATCGGCGAGGCAGAAATTGGCCCGCCCCTCGCGCTTGCGGACCTGCTGGCGAAGGAACGGCAGCCGCGTGCGGGCTTCGTCGAGCACCACGACGTCATCGCCCTCGCGCCGCACCGGCCACAGGCCGACGCTGGCCTTGGCGGTCAGCCAGCCTTCGCTGACGATCTTGTCGAGCATCGCCTGGGCGTCGGCGAACAGGCCGCTCGCACTTTCGCCGACCACGGCATCGTCGAGGATGGCCGGGTAATTGCCGGCCAATTCCCACGCGCGGAAGAATGGCGTCCAGTCGATGGCGGCGCGGAGATCGTCGAGCGGCCAATGATCGAAGTCATGATTGCCGGGATGGGCCGGACGCGGGCTCGGCTGCGTGTCGGCGGGGACGAAGCCGTTGGCGCGGGCCTCGGTCAGCGGCGACAGCGCGTTCGATCCGCGCCCCGCCCGGCTTTCGCGAAGCGCGCGATAGTCATTGTCGGTGCGGTGGATCAGTTCGGCCCGCTGGTCGCCATCGCTGACCAAAGCGCCGGCGACGCCGACCGCGCGGCTGGCGTCGAGGACGTGGAGCACCGGGCCCGAGTAAGCCGGCGCGATCCTGAGCGCGGTATGCGCCCGGCTGGTGGTCGCGCCGCCGATCAGCAGCGGCATGGTATAGCCGCCGCGCTCCATCTCCTCGGCGACGGTGACCATTTCATCGAGGCTGGGGGTGATCAGGCCCGACAGCCCGATCATCGCCGCGTTGTTCTCGTTCGCCGCTTCGAGGATCCTGGTCCACGGCACCATCACGCCCAGGTCGATGACGTCGAAGCCGTTGCAGGCGAGCACCACGCCGACGATGTTCTTGCCGATGTCGTGGACGTCGCCCTTGACCGTGGCCATGACGATACGGCCCTTCGATGTGTCGACCCCCGGCGCCTTTTCGGCCTCGATGAAGGGCAGCAAATGGGCGACCGCTTTCTTCATCACGCGCGCCGACTTGACCACTTGCGGGAGGAACATCTTGCCCGATCCGAACAGGTCGCCGACCAGGTTCATGCCCTGCATCAGCGGGCCTTCGATGACCTCGATCGGGCGGGCATAGCTCAGCCGCGCTTCCTCGGTGTCGGCGACGATGTCGGCGTCGATGCCCTTGACCAGGGCATGGGCGAGCCGCTCGCGGACCGGCCAGCCGCGCCATTCGGCCGCCTGCTTCTCGGCGACCGCGTCGGTCCCGCGATAGCGTTCGGCGAGCGCGATCAGGCGGTCGGTGGCATCGTCACGGCGGTCGAGGACGACGTCTTCGCACGCCTCGCGCAGTTCGGGGTCGATGGCGTCATAGACGTCAAGCTGGCCGGCGTTGACGATGGCCATGTCGAGCCCGGCGGGGATGGCGTGATAGAGGAACACCGAGTGCATCGCCCGGCGCACCGGCTCATTGCCGCGGAACGAGAAGGACAGGTTCGACAGGCCGCCGGAGATGTGCACGCCGGGGCAGGTCGCGCGGATCTCGCGGCACGCTTCGATAAAGTCGATGGCGTAGCGGCGATGCTCGTCGATGCCGGTGGCGACGGCGAAGATGTTGGGGTCGAAGATGATATCTTCCGCCGGGAAGCCGTCGGCGGTCAGCAATGTGTAGGCGCGCTGGCAGATCGCGACCTTGCGCGCGGCGCTGTCGGCCTGGCCGGTCTCGTCGAACGCCATGACGACGGTCGCGGCGCCGTAGCTGCGGACCTTGCGCGCGACCTCGAGGAAGGGACCCTCGCCTTCCTTCAGGCTGATCGAATTGACGATCGGCTTGCCCGACACGCATTGCAGCCCGGCCTCGATCACCGACCATTTCGAGCTGTCGACCATGACCGGCACGCGGGCGATGTCGGGCTCGGCCTGGAGGCGCTTCAGGAAGGTCGCCATGGCCAGCTCGCCGTCGAGCAACGCCTCGTCCATGTTGACGTCGATGATCTGCGCCCCGGCCTCGACCTGGTCGCGCGCGACCGCGACCGCGGCGTCATAATCGCCCGCAAGAATGAGCTTCTTGAATTTGGCCGAGCCGGTGATGTTGGTGCGCTCGCCGATGTTGACGAACGATGCGCCCAGGGGTGGGGAGGTCATGCGGCGAGGATCATCGGCTCTAGCCCGGCGAGCACGGTCCGGGTCGGCGGTGGCGCGATGGTGCGCGGCGTTCGCCCCGCCGCGACCCCGGCCAAGGCGGCGATGTGGGCGGGCGTGGTGCCGCAGCAGCCGCCGACGATGTTGACGAGGCCGGCGTCGAGCCATTCGGCGACCTGGGCGGCGGTCTCGGCGGCGGCCTCGTCATATTCGCCAAGCTCGTTGGGCAGGCCGGCGTTGGGATAGGCCATGACCAATGTGTCGGCGCTCTTGGCGAGCGCGGCGAGGTGCGGGCGCAACTGGGCCGCGCCGAACGAGCAATTGAGGCCGATGGTCAGCGGGCGGGCATGGCGGACGCTGGCCCAGAACGCCTCGACCGTGTGGCCCGACAGGTTGCGGCCCGACAGGTCGGTCAGGGTCATCGAGATCATCATCGGCAACGGCCGGCCAAGCGCGGTCTCGGCCTGGAGCACGGCCATGATCGCCGACTTGCAGTTCAACGTGTCGAACACGGTTTCGATGAGGATGAAATCGACCCCGCCCTCGACCAAGGCGTCGACCTGTTCGCGGTAGACCGCGGTCATGGTCGCGAAATCGACCTCGCGGAAGCCGGGGTCGTTGACTTGCGGCGACAGCGACAGCGTCTTGTTGGTCGGGCCGAGCGCACCGGCGACCCAGCGCGGCTTGCCGTCGGCGTCGGCGACTTCGCGCGTGATCCGGGCGGCGGCGCGGTTGATGTCGCCGACAAGATGCTCGGCGCCGTAATCGGCCTGGCTGATGCGGTTGGCGTTGAAGGTGTTGGTGGCAAGGATGTCGGCGCCGGCCGCGACGAACCTTTCGGCGATCGAGCGGATGACGTCGGGGCGGGTCAGGTTGAGCAAATCGTTGTTGCCGCGCTGGTCGCGGGTCAGCCCGAGGTCGCCGCCATAATCGGCCAGTTTCTCGGCCTGGATGAGCGTGCCGTAGGCGCCGTCCTTGATAAGGATGCGGGTTGCCGCTTCGGCGCGGAGGGCGTCGGCGGGGGCTTGCCCTGAGCCTGTCGAACGGGTCATGCGCGCACGCCCAGCAGGTGGCAGATGGCGTAGGTCAGCTCGGCCCGGTTGAGGGTGTAGAAATGGAAGTGGCGGACACCGCCGGCATAAAGCTGGCCGCACAATTCGCCGGCGACGGTGGCGGCGACCAGCTGCCGCGCGGCGGGGAGGTCATCGAGCCCTTCGAACAAGCGGTCCATCCACTCGGGGATGGCGGCGCCGCACTGGCCGGCGAAGCGCCGCGCCTGGGCGACGTTGGTCACCGGCAGGATGCCTGGCACCAGTTCGACGTCCGGGCGGCGGGCGGCGAGGCGGTCGCGGAAGCGAAAGAAGCTGTCGGCGGAAAAAAAGAACTGCGTGATGGCGCGGTTGGCCCCGGCGTCGATCTTGGCGATGAGGTTGTCGAGGTCGCTGTCGGCGCAGTCCGAATCGGGGTGGGTCTCGGGGTAGGCCGCGACCGAAATGTCGAACGGCGCGACGTCCCTGAGTCCGGCGACCAGTTCGGCGGCGTTGGCATAGCCTTGCGGGTGCGGGGCATAAGGCTGGCCGGGTTCGGGCGGGTCGCCGCGCAGGGCGACGATGTGGCGCACCCCGGCGTCCCAGTACGCCCGCGCGACGTCGTCGATCTCCCCGCGGCTGGCGCCGACGCAGGTCAAATGCGCGGCGGGGGTGAGGTCGGTCTCGCGGACGATCCGTTCGACCGTGGCGTGGGTCCGGGCGCGGGTCGATCCGCCGGCCCCGTAGGTGACCGAGACGAAGCGCGGGCCGAGCGGGGCGAGCGTTTCGATCGACTGCCACAGGGTCTGGGCCATCGCATCGGACTTTGGCGGGAAGAATTCGAAGCTGAGCGCGATGTCGCCGCGCGCGCCGGCAAACAACGGCGCATGCTTTTCGAGCGCGCGCTGGGCGAGCGCGTTCATGCCGCCACCCGCTGGCGCGGCGCGCCGCCGTCCTTGCGCGCAAGCCACAGGATGACGGTCAGCTCGCCCCCTTCAAGGCGGTCGATTCGGTCCATCGCCAGGCCCGAGGCGGCGAACCAGCCGCGCATCGCGTCGTCGGCGAAGCCGAGCCGGAGGTGGGCGTCCTGGTTGCGCAATTCCTCGCGCTCGTGCTGGGCGAAATCGATCACCAGCAGCCGCCCGCCGGGCCGCAGCACCCGCGCCGCCTCGGCGATCGCGGTGCCCGGCGCCTGGGCATAATGCAGCACCTGGTGGAGCAGGATCGAATCGACGCTGCGGTCGCCGAGCGGGAGCGAATACATGTCGCCCTGGCGCAGGCTGGCGCCGGCAATCCCGGCCGAATCGAGCTTGACCCGGGCCAGGCGCAGCATCTCCGACGAGCGGTCGACGCCGATCGCCCCGTCGGCCTGGCGGGCGAACAGCTCGAGCATCCGCCCGGTGCCGGTGCCGATGTCGAGGAGCGCGCCCAGCGGCTCGTCGGACAGCGCCCCGGCGATCGCCGCCTCGACCTCGCATTCGGCGACGTGGAGTGAGCGGACGCTGTCCCAGGTCGCGGCATGGGCCTCGAAATAGCGCCGCGCCGCCTCCGCCCGGTCAGCGCGAATCGAATCGAGCCGGGCGGCGTCCGAATCGAACAGGGCCTCGGTGTCCGAATCGAGCCATTGGTCGGCGAGCGCGAACAGGACGTCGGGCGCGGCGGCGGCGGCGAGGCCGAGATAGACCCAGCTGCCTTCCTTGCGGCGCTCGATCAGCCGGGCTTCGTCGAGCACCCGGACATGGTGCGACACGCGCGGCTGGCTCTGCCCCAGCACCTGGGCGATTTCCCCGACCGCCAGCTCCATCGTCCTAAGAAGCGCCAAAATCCGCAGCCGCGACGGATCGGCCAGCGCCTGAAAGCGCGCCGCGAGCGACTGGGAAAGGGGACTTAAGGACATAAAGAAGCGCTTATATCCTTAGTCCACCCCCTGTCGAGAGGGGCAGAAAATTCCGTTCATCAAAATGGCAATTGCGTGACAGGGGCCTTGGCCTTATTTCGATCCGCTGGCCTGACCGAATATCGGCAGGCCGAGCCTGGCGCCGCCACCCGACGTGGGCGGCGGCGCGTAATGCAAGGAATGGAACGATCATGAAGAAGGTTGCACTGACCGTTGCGGTCCTCGCGCTCGGCCTCGCCGCGTGCGAATCGAAGACTGCCAATGCCGTCGACAACGTCGATGTCTCGAATGCCACCGAGGCCGACGCCAATGCGGCGATGGTGGCCACCGACAACGCCGTCGACAATGCCCTCGACGCCACCGGCAACGCTGCTTCGAACACCGCCAATGCGGTCGACAATGCGGCGGCGAACACCGTGAAAGCGGCCGACAACAAGATCTAAATCGCCTGTCACCCCGCCGTCCGCGGTGGGGCGAAGCGATGGAAGGGCCGTCCCCCTTGTGGGGGCGGCCCTTTTCGTTGAGGCTGGTGACGCCATGCGCCCGCTGATCGCCCTCGCCATGCTGCTGACCGCCGCCGGCTGCCGCGACGACCGCCCGCCGGCCCCGACCGCGGAGGAAAGCGCCGAGCTCAACGCCGGCGAGGCGATGCTCGACCAGGCCAGCAACGAAGAAGCGCCGGGAACGTCCGCACCCGACCCTGCCAATCGTTCGACAAAGTAAGAGCCGGACTGATCCTGTTTCGCGGTGGCGGGCTTATGTCTGCTTTGGGTGGAAAGCGGACGCTAGGGGCTGTGGGGAAACTCTACGGTCATGCAGGCTCCGTCACCGTTTGCCCGTGGGCCGGCGTGCAGCGTGCCCCGCAGCTGCCGGGCCAGCGTAAGGACCACTCGCATTCCCAAGCCGGCGGTCGCGGCATGCGGATCAAAGCCCTGCGCCAGGCCAGTGCCTTCGTCGCAGACGATGAGGCGATTGACGCCGGCCGAGACGAGGAACGTCACCTCGATCTTGCCTGCGCCATGCTTAGCGGCGTTGGTCACCAGCTCGTTGGTGATCAGTCCGATCGGCTGGATCGAGGTCGCCGGAACCATCTCGTCGTCCCCGTGGACAACGATTTCCCGGCCGAGGATCGCGGCCAGGTCGTCGCACAGCCGACGCAGGCAAGCGATGCAGGACACTTCGTCGTCCGTATCCGCATAAAAATGGCGATGGACCTGCGCCACGGCGGCAACGCGATTGGCGGCGATCTCAAGATGCGTGGCGGCCTCGCCAGCCTCCGGCGACCGGCTCTGCATCGTCAGCAGGCCCGACACGAACTGAAGGCTGTTCATTACCCGGTGGTCGATCTCCTTGGCCATCAAGTTCGCCTTACTGACCGCGCGACGGGCCGAGAGTCCAAGCTCGAGCTGGTCCATCACCACCGAGGCGAGGTCCTTCAAGTCCTCGATCTGCTCCTGCTCAATCGGGCGGGGTTCCTTGTCTATCACGCACAAAGTGCCCAGGTTGTGGCCGTCACTGGTCGTCAGCGGAACCGCCGCATAAAAGCGCAGGCCGAAGTCTCCGGCGACGAGCGGGTTGGCCAGCGAACGGGAGTCAGTTCGGGCATCTTCGATCAGATAAGGCGTATCGCCCAGAATGGCCGACGCGCACAGCCCGGGTTCGCGGTCGATTTGCTGAACGGGCAGGCCATGGTGCGACTTGAACCAGATGCGGTCTTCGTCAACAATGCTGATGATGGCGATCGGAACTCCGAACCGGCGAGCGGCCAACGCCGTGATGCGGTCGAACGCGCCGTCGGGCGGACTGTCGAGAATGTCGTAACGCCGAACGGCGGCCATGCGCTCAACTTCGTTGGGCGGAAGACGGGCGGCAACTGACATCTATTTAACCCTGTTATTATGGCGCTCGAAGTGACCCATTTGGGTCTGAACCTGTCTCCCTAGCAAGTCGATTAAAACCGAACCTGAACAATAAGACTATCGCACTGAGACGGCGCTGACCGCAGCCGCGCCGGCTCCTGCTCGGGTTACCTACCGAGCCGTCAACATTCTGTCGCGAAGAAGTCCCAATGTCCGCAATGGGTCG